>CALMLJ010000389.1 GCA_937868025.1 uncultured Acidimicrobiaceae bacterium | reverse complement strand
GGCAACCTCGGCCTCGAGCACGCCGTCGACAAGTTCGACTGGCGCAAGGGCTTCAAGTTCTCGACCTACGCCACCTTCTGGATCCGCCAGTCGATCGGCCGGGCCCTCGATCAGAAGGCCAGCCTGATCCGCCTTCCCGGTGACCGTTCGGCCTCGCTACGCGCCGCACTCCGCGCCGTGTCGGGCGACGGCGACGAGCTCGATACCGAGAACGCGCTCCTCCACCGCCTCGCCACGCCCACGTCGCTCGACCGCTCGGTCGGCCACGACGACTCCAACGAACTGGTCGACCTGCTCGCCGATAGTGCCCCCGGGCCCGAGGCGGAGTACATGGCGCAGGTCGACGACGAACTGCTCGACAAGGTGTTGTCGGTGCTCGATCCCCGGGCCCGCAGCGCCGTGGAACAGCGGTTCGGTCTCGCCGACGGCTGCCGTCGCAGCTACCGCGAGGTCGGCGAGGAGCTGGGTGTGACCGCCGAGGCCGCCCGACGCCTCGTGAAGCGGGCCGTGAACTCGGTGCGCGAGACCGCCCTCGCCACCATCGACGCCGCGTAGTCGCCAATTGATTGGGCGGGTCGCCCGCCAGCCGCGACAATGGTCGGATCATGACCGCTGAGTGGAATCCATCGAGCTGGCGCGAGCGTCCGGCCCAACAGCAGCCCGTGTGGCCGGACGAGTCCGCCACCGACGCCGTGTTGAAGACGCTCAACGGCTATCCGCCGCTCGTGTTCGCCGGCGAGAGCCGCAACCTCCTCTCCGAACTCGGCCGGGTCGCCCAGGGCGAAGCCTTCCTCCTGCAGGCGGGCGACTGTGCCGAGTCGTTCGACGCGTTCAACGCCACGTCGATCCGCGAGCGTCTCAAGCTCATCTTGCAGATGGCCGTCGTCCTCACCTACTCGGCAGGGGTACCGGTCGTGAAGGTGGGCCGCATCGCCGGTCAGTACGCCAAGCCGAGGTCGTCGAACACCGAACTCGTCGACGGTGTGGAACTGCCGTCGTTCCGTGGTCACATCGTCAACGATCCGGCGCCGACCGCCTCTGCCCGGATCCCCGACCCGAACCGTCTCATCGACGCGTACCACCGGTCGGCCTCGACGCTGAACCTGCTGCGAGCGTTCACCAAGGGCGGGTTCGCCGACATGAACCGGGTGCACGCCTGGAACCAGGAGTTCGTCGCGTCGAGCGCCGAGGGGGCCCGGTACGAGGCCCTCGCCGGACAGATCGACCGGGCGCTCCGCTTCATGGCAGCGTGCGGCATCGACACGACGAGTGTGCCGCGCCTCCACGAGGTCGACTTCTACACCAGCCACGAGGCCCTCGTGCTGGGCTACGAGGAGGCCCTCACGCGGCAGGACTCGTTGACCGGCGACTGGTACGACTGCTCGGCCCACATGGTCTGGATCGGCGAGCGCACCCGGGGGCTCGACGACGCGCACATCGAGTTCTTCCGCGGCATCCACAATCCGATCGGCTGCAAGGTCGGCCCGACGGCGACGGTCGAGGAGGTGCTCGGGCTCTGTGAGGCGCTCAACCCCGAGCGAATTCCCGGCCGGCTCACGTTGATCAGCCGCATGGGCGCCGACAAGGTCCGCGACCACCTGCCGCCGATCCTGAGCGCCGTTCGCGACGCCGGGCACCCGGTGGTGTGGGCGTGCGACCCGATGCACGGCAACACCTTCACCTCCCAGGGGGGTCGCAAGACCCGCCACTTCGACGCCATCCTCGACGAGATCCGCGGGTTCTTCGAGGCGCACGCCGGGGTCGGGACGTGGCCCGGCGGTGTGCACGTCGAGCTGACGAGCGACGACGTGACGGAATGCCTCGGTGGCGCCGAACGATTGGGCGACTCCGATCTGGGCCTGCGCTACGAGACGATCTGCGACCCGCGCCTCAACGGCCGTCAGTCGCTCGACCTCGCCTTCGAGGTCGCCGAACTCCTTCGCGGCTGATCGGGCATAAAGCGGCAGCCCGAGACGTTGCTACCTCCCCATACCGGATCGGCCGAGGTACCGGAGCGTTAGCAGGGAGCGAAGCGACCGAACCTAGCGAAGGTGGCCGAGACCAGTAAATGTTGACCTGTTTGGTCGGAAATTGGGATACTGGAGATCTCCGGGGGCGTACAGCTCGCGGGTGAGGAGTACAACCTGTGACCACCATCGAGATCGATCCGGATCTTGCCAAGCGAACCCAGCGTGGGGACATCTTCGAGGTCCCCGCCGACATGGCCGCCGAAATCGAAGCCGATATCGCCAAGTTCGAGAAGATGCTCGCCCTGCACCTCGCCGGGGAGATCGAGGACGACACCTTCCGGGTCTTCCGCCTCAACAACGGCATCTACGGCCAGCGCCAGGGCGGCACCAACCAGATGGTCCGGGTCAAGGCACCGTACGGCAAGCTCAACGCGCAGCAGCTCGACCTGTTCGCCCGCGTCGCCGACGAGTACTCCCGCGGGTGGGGCCACATCACGACCCGCCAGAACTTCCAGTTCCACTACGTCGAGCTCACCCGGGTGCCCGACCTCCTGAAGGAGTTCGCGGCCCTGGGCATGACGACCCGTGAGGCGTGCGGCGACACCGTCCGCAACGTGCAGGGCTGCCACCTCGCCGGCGCCTGCCCCCACGAGAAACTCGACATCACCGCGTGGGCCGAGGCGGCGCACCGCCACTTCCTCCACCACCCCTTCGCCCAGCGCCTGCCCCGCAAGTTCAAGATCAACTTCAGTGGGTGTGAGACCGACTGCGGTCAGGCGATGTTCAACGACGCCGGCGTGATCGCCGTGACGCGCACACTCGAGGACGGCACGGTCGAGGCCGGGTTCCGGGTGTTCGTCGGCGGCGGCCTCGGGGCCAACCCCCACGCCGCCCTGGCACTCGAGGAGTTCACCCCTCGCGAGAACCTCCTGCCGACCATCGAAGCGATCCTCCGCATCTTCGAGCAGCACGGCAACCGCAAGAACAAGCTGCGCGCCCGCCTCAAGTGGGTCATCCAGGACCTCGGGTGGGACGAGGTGCAGGCTCGCATCCTCAACTCCCGCCGCCTCCTCCCGGCGTCGTCCACCTGGCCCGGCGGCATCCCCGAGGTCGTGCAGCAGTGGGGCGACACCCCCGCTGGTGTGGCCGCCGGCGTGACCCCGACCGTCATCGGCCAAGGCACGCCCGTCGCACTGCGTTCCACCAAGCCGTACGAGCGGTGGGAGCAGGCGAACGTGATCCGCGGTTCGGCCAACGGCACCGTGTCGGCGATCGCCTGGTCGCGCCTCGGCGACGTCACGTCGGACCAGTTCCGCGGCCTCGCCTCGATCACCCGTGAGTTCAACGCCGAGGTGCGCATCACCAACCGCCAGAACCTCGTGTTCCGCGGCCTCACCGAGGAGCAGCTGCCGCTCCTGTTCGAGCGACTCACGGCCATCGGGATGGCCGAGCCGGGAGCCGAGCTGAGCCGCGACGTCGTCGCCTGCCCGGGCGCCGACACCTGCAATATCGCGGTCACCCAGTCCCGCGGACTCGCCGACGCCATCGGTGTGGCGCTCGAAGAGGCCGGCCTCGGCGAAGTCGGTGGTATCCGCACCAACATCAGCGGCTGCACCAACTCGTGCGGCCAGCACCACACGTCCGACATCGGGTTCTTCGGTGCCGAACGTCGGGCCCACGGCAAGGCGGCCCCCGGCTACCAGATGCTCCTCGGCGGATACGTCGGCCAGGAGCAGGTGCACTTCGGCGAGAAGGCCCTGCGCCTCCCGGCCAAGGCGGCGCCACAGGCCGTGGTCCGCGTCGTCGGGCGCTTCAACGACGAGCGCCAGGCCGGCGAGACGTTCCGATCCTGGATCGAGCGCGTCGGTGGGGTGAAGGAGATCGCGGCGACGCTCAAGGATCTCGACATCTTCCCCACCCCCGAGGACGGCCCCGACTTCTACGTCGACTACGACGAGACCGGTCCGTTCGAGGTCGAGATCGGCGACTCGGAGTGCGCGGTCTGATGAGCGAGACATCGCTGTCGCTGCCCTCGGCGCGCTTCGCTCCCGCCGAGTTCTCCGACGAGGAGCTCGCCGACCTCAACTCCGACTTCGAACGCCTTCCGGCGTCGAAGATCATCCAGTGGGCGGTCGACTCGTTCGGGCCCTACCTGTCGTTGGCGGCGTCGATGGCCGACGCACTCGTCATCGATATCGCCACCAGGGTCGACCCGGCGATCGAGGTCGTCTTCATCGACACCGGCTACCACTTCCCCGAGACGCTCGAGACCGTCGAGACGATCCGTCGTCACTACGGGCTCAACCTCCGCATGATGACGGTGGCACCCCACGACCAGGAGCTGTGGATCGCCGACCCGGAGAACTGCTGCTCAGCGGTCAAGGTCGGTCAGCTCGACCGGGCACTCAACGGCAAGGCGGCGTGGATGTCGGGCCTTCGCCGCGACGAGGCGGCGTCGAGGGCGGGAGCGCCGATCGTGGCCCGCGACCCTCGCGGCCTCATCAAGGTCAACCCGATCGCCAACTGGACCCAGCTCGACTGCGACTCGTACCTCGCCGATCACGACATCCCGCACAACCCGCTCCTCGATCAGGGCTACCTGTCGATCGGCTGCTGGCCGTGCACGAAGCCCGTCGCCGACGGCGAGGACCCCCGCTCGGGCCGCTGGTCGGGCCGCGACAAGACCGAATGCGGACTCCACCTGTCCTGATTGCCTCGGGCCTCCTCCGCTTCGCTCCGGAACCGCTCGGCCTGCCAGCCTCGTCGCTCGTCCTCAGGCTCGCTCCCTCGTCCCTCGGGAGCTTCTTACGGACGGCTCCTTCGGCGGCCCGCCACGCGTGCGGCGCGACGACCGCAGCTTGCCCTCCCGCAGTCGCCATGACATTCTTCGGTCGTGGATGAAACGACCGTTGCAAGTTCGACCGGCACGATCGACGACGCGTCGGTGCCCACCCGGTTGCTCCTGCTGGGCCTCGCTCATCGCAACGGCGACATCGTCCAACAGGAAGTGTGGCCCGTCACCGAGGCGTGTGGGCTGACCGCCGATCAGGTGCGGTCGTGCCTCCGCCGGCTCGTGACCGAGGGCCTGTTCGTCCGCAGCGGCGAGGGTCGCGACGCCGTGTACCGCGCGACCGAGGAAGGCAGCGCCGTACTGTCGTCGATGATGGCCCGCCACGTGCTCGCGTACGCGCAGGACGCGGCCGGCCGGGGCTGGGACCGCACGTGGCGTCTGGTCGCCTTCGCGATCCCCGAATCGAAGCGCTCCGCTCGGGACGTGTTCCGCGATCGCCTCTTGGCGCTCGGCGCTGCCCCGGTGCACAACGGCCTGTACGTGTCACCCCACCGCTGGGATGCCGAGGTCGACGACGAGGTCCGCCGGTTGGGCATCGAGGAGCACGTGTCGATCGCGACCACCGACGACCTGAGCGTCGGTGGGGTCAGTGATCCCCGAGCCCTCGCGGCCGCGCTCTGGCCGCTCGAGCGCATTGCCGACCGCTACCGCGAGTTCATCGACACCTATCGCGACGTGCCCGACGAGCTCGACGACCTCCGGCGCCGGGGCGAGCGCCTCTCGGAGGCGGACTTCCTGCCCGGCGCCCTGCACATCGCGATCCGCTTCAATCAGTGCTTCGACCTCGACCCGATGCTGCCGCCGGAGCTCCTGCCGAAGCCATGGCCCGGCCGCGAAGCTCGCGACATCCTCGCCCGTTGTCGGCGCCTGGGCGTCCTCGCCCGCGAAGACAAGAAGGGGCCCGCGCTCTTCCGGGTGTTCGACGACGTCATCGCGACCCTGCCGTAGCCGGTCGGGGGCGCCCGAAGTGGTGCGCTGGCGCGACGTTTCCATCGCGCTCCCGCACCACTTCACTCGGCCACGGTCCAGCGATGCCCACGATCACGTCAAGACTCGGCCCAGCTCCGCGCCTCCAGGCTGGACGCAACACACGCTCGATGTGACGCGTCGCGACGGATCGAGCACGGATTACCCGGCGCAGGTCGCACTCGACGACCGTAGAGTGGCCAGCGCATGAAGTTCGACGTGAAGCAGCAGTTCGATGCCGACGCCGCGGCCGTCATCGGGTGCTACTCGTCCTCCGAGATGTACGAGCAGCTGCCCGAGTTCGGCAAGATCAGCCGGCCCGACCTGCTCGACCGCACCGAGCACGGCGACACGGTGAAGATCCGCCTGCGGTACAGGTTCACGGCCGACCTGCCGACCGCCGCGCTCGCCATCATCGACCCCGATCGCCTCACCTGGGTCGAGGAAACGACGTACGACCTCGCCGGGCTCTCGTCGCGTGTGAAGCTCCTCCCCGACCACTACGCGTCGAAGCTCGAGGCCTCAGCGTCGGCCCGCTTCGTCGATCGTGGCGACGGCTCGATTCGCGACGTCGCCGGCGACCTGCGCGTTCGGGTTCTCCTCGTCGGCGGTCAGGTCGAACGAGCGATCGTCGAGGGCCTCAAGGAGCACCTCGCCGAAGAAGCCCAGCTCGTCGCCAAGCTCCTGTCTTGATGGCCTCGGCCACCTTCGCTCAGGTTCGCTCCCGACTCCGTCGGGAGCTTCTTGCGCTTCGGTACCTCGGCTCGACCCGGACCGCAGGGACCGGCGCTCACACCAAGTTGTCGACGAACTTCTCGAGCTGGCGCATGTTGCGGCACTCGAACGCGCCGTCGCAGTGGGTGGCGTACTCCCCCACGATCGAATCGCCGGTGTCCCAGTAACTCTTGGGCTCCGGGTTGAGCCAGAACACGTGGCGCGCCCGGTGCCGGATCTCCTTGATGACCCAGCTCTGGCTCGCGTGGTAGTTGTTGCGGGCGTCACCGAGGATCATGACCGTGGTCTTGGGCCCGATGTCCTTGCCCCACTTCTGCCAGAACACCTCGAAGGCATGCCCGTAGTCGGAGTGGCCGTCGACCCACACGACGTCGGCCTCGGTGTTGACCTTGTGGATCGCCTCGAGGATGTCGTCGGTGCCCTCGAAGAAGTGCGTGACCTCGTCGACACCGTCGATGAACACGAACGAGCGGACCCGCGAGAACTGCCCGCTGATGGCGTAGACGAGGTGCAGCGTGAATCGGGCGAAGCTGGCGACCGAGCCGCTGATGTCGGCGATCACGAAGATCTCGGGCTTGGCCGGCCGCGGGTACTTGAACTTGGGCTCGGCGGGCACGCCGCCGTAGCTCAGCGAGTGGCGGACGGTGTTGCGGAAGTC
The DNA here is from genome assembly GCA_937868025.1 of uncultured Acidimicrobiaceae bacterium. The sequence continues at coordinate 5,340 of CALMLJ010000389.1, read as the reverse complement.
GAGCGGGCCCTTGCGGCCGTGGCGCCGCTTGCGGGCCAGGCGGACCGCCAGCTTGCGCGTGAGCGGGTAGATCGCCTGCCGGAGGAGCTTCATCTCGTCCCGGCTCGCGTGCATGAAGTCGATGTCTTCGGGGAGCGGCTTGCGCAGCGTCTTGGCCATGGCCTCCACACCCCGGTCGGCGACGAGGCGACGACGGATCTCGGCCTCGATCTCCTTCTTGAGCTGCTCGATGCGCTGGGTGTACTCGTCCTCTTCGAGACGCTGCTCGAGCGGACTGAGATCGTCGGGGGCGTCGTCGTTGGCCTGCTGCATGAGGCGTTCGAGGACCCCGTCGAGGTCGAGGTTCCGCAGCGTTCGGTAGAGGTAATAGGTGCCGCCGACGGGACGGCCCGGCTCCATGCCGGCGAATCGCTTGACCGCCTGGCGGGCGACGGCCCGCATCATGGCGTCGTCGCCCTTCATGAGCGACTTGTAGAGCATCTCGGCGAGCTCTTCGGGGCTCATCTGGTCGCCGCCGCCACCACCCTGCATCTGCCCGTCGCCCTGACCGTCACCGGCCATCTCGGCGAGCGCGTCGGCCAGTTCGTCGGGAAGCTGCTCGCCGTCCTCGCCCAACGCGAACTGGCGGCCCCGCATCGAGAAGTACACCTCGAAGACCGTCTCGAAGCTGCGCCAGTGGGCGTTGTTCTTCACGAGCGTCGCGGCGAGCGCGTACTTGAACGCGGCGCGATCCTCGATCGGGATGTGCTTCACGGCCTCCATCGCGTCGAGGTTCTCGGTGAGGCTGACGGGGAGGCCGGCCTCTCGCAGTTCGCCGATGAACCCGTTGAGGAGCGCGAGGATGCTCCCGCCGTTGGCGACGTACACCGGTCCGCCGCCGGTCGCACCGTCGGTGTCGACGGTCGTCACGAGCGCACCGTCACTTGGCGCCCTCGCTGAAGGGGCCACCCTTGCGGAAGCTCGAGCCCTCGTTCGCGAATTCCTTGGAGGCCTTCGCTATGTCGGACTGGTACTTGAGCAGGATGTTGGCCGTGTTGGTGGCCGTCTCCGCGTCGATCTTGGTGACACCGAGGAGCATGAGCGTCTGCGCCCAGTCGAGGGTCTCGGAGACCGACGGCGACTTCTTCAGCTCCATCTGACGGATCGAACGCACGATGCGGGCGACCTGGTCGGCGAGCGACTCGGTGATGTCGGGAACCTTGGTGAGCACGATCTCCTTCTCCCGCTCCATGTCGGGGTAGTCGATGTGCAGGAAGAGACAGCGACGCTTGAGCGCCTCGGACAGCTCGCGCGTGTTGTTCGACGTGAGGAACACGAGCGGGATCTGCTTGGCCTCGATGGTGCCGAGCTCGGGGATCGACACCTGGTAGTCGGAGAGGATCTCGAGGAGCAGCGCCTCGGTCTCGACCTCGACGCGGTCGACCTCGTCGATGAGCAGCACGACCGGGTCGTCGGCGCGGATCGCCTCGAGGAGCGGGCGGGTCAGGAGGAAGTCGTCGGAGAAGATGTCCTCCTCGATCTGGTTCCAGTCCGCGGTGTCACCCTCGGTCTTCGTGGCCTGGATGCGGAGGAGCTGCTTCTTGTAGTTCCACTCGTAGAGCGCCTTGGACTCGTCGAGCCCTTCGTAGCACTGGAGGCGGATGAGGCGGGCCCCGATGATCTCGGCGACCGACTTGGCGAGCTGCGTCTTGCCCGTGCCGGCAGGACCCTCGACGAGGATCGGCTTCCCGAGGCGATCGGCCAGGTACACAACGCCGGCGATGGCGTCGTCGGACAGGTAGTCGACGCCGCCCAGGCGCGTCCGGACGTCGGCGGGAGATTCGAAGCGGTAGGACATCGGGCCAGACTACCGACGCTCTTGACCGCCTGGTCAATCGCATTTCCGGTCGGGACGGGGTCGCTACCCTCACGGCGTGGACTATTCGGAGATGTCGTCACCCCCCGACGAATTCGACATCGACCTCGACCTCTCCTCGCTCGACCCGATCCCCACCGGTTCTGTCCTGCAGAAGCGCCCCTCCAGGGGCGCTTCTGCAGGACAGAACGAGCGGCGCGACGCAGGGCCGGCGGGGGTCGCGTCCGACGAGCCCCTGGTCGACGCCGGGCGGGACCTGCTGTGCGTCAACTGCTACCACCGCGCCGGGTGGGCGGGCACGAGTTCCACGACGTGGCTGCGCCGCGGCGTGGTCGCCCGACTGCTCGAGAGCGTCCAGCTCGACCTTCCCGACGGGTTCGGGCTTGCGGTGTACGACGGATGGCGTTCCCCCCAGACCGTCACGGCGCTCTACGACCACTTCTACGGTGAGGGCTCCGATCTCGAACCGGGTTACCTCGCTCCCCCGAGCAAGGACCCAGACGACCCCGACAACGTCGACGACATCGACCCGCCCCCGCACCTCACCGGTGGCGCCGTCGACCTCACGCTCTCGTGGCGGGGGACGCCACTGTCGCTCGGAACCCCCTTCGACGAGTTCACACCCCGGGCCCATCTCACCGCCCTGGAATCAGGGCCGGCCACCCTCGATCGCGACCTCCGACGCCTCCTCTTCACGGTGATGACCGAAGCGGGATTCGCACCCTACGAGCAGGAGTGGTGGCACTACTCCTACGGCGATCGGGCCTGGGCGGACCATCACGGCCACGCCGCGCCCCTCTACGGGGCCACCTCACCCAACCGGTAGCCTCGGCGCAGTGATCGCCTCCGACGCCCTCGCACCGATGGTCGCCGCGTTCGTCGACGACGTGACGGTGGCGCTCACCGACGCAGCGTCGCGCGTCCGCCCACCGCGAACCGGCGACTTCCGGGCCGATGTGGTCAACGAGGCCTTCAACCTCTGCGTCGCGTTCATCGACGTCGACGACCGCCACACCGACAACGAGCTGTGGGCACTGACCTCGACGTTCGGCCCGCTGATCGACATCGCAGGCCTCGCCGGAGCCACCCCAGCCCAACTCCGCAGCTCGACACTCATCGCCGGCCGCAAGGTGTGGCTCGACCGGATGTCGACGTTGTTCGACATCCTCGTCGCCGCGGACAGCGTCGACGGCGGCGAGCGATCCATGACGTACTACCGGCGGGCGCTCGACATCTGCCATCTCATCGCCGCGCTCGACGAGATCACCGCGCAGGCCGAGCTCACCGCCATCGGCGACTACCGAAACCTGCTGCTCAACCACATCCGCATGCGGGTGCCGGCCGACCGTCAGCCGGACGTGACCAAGGTCGAGCCCCACATCCCCGAGACGGCCGATCCCGCCGGCCCGCCACCCGAACTCCCGCCCGAGCCGCCCGCCCGCCCGATCGAGGAACTGCTCGCCGAGCTCGATTCGCTGGTGGGGCTCAGCGAGGTGAAGGCCGAGGTGCGCCTCGTGACCGACCTCCTCCGGGTGCAACAGCTCCGGAAGGAACGTGACCTCCCCACCATCGACACGAGCCTCCACCTCGTGTTCGTGGGCAACCCCGGCACCGGCAAGACCACCGTCGCCCGCCTCCTGGCGCAGATCTACCACTCGGTCGGGGCCCTCACCCGGGGCCACCTCGTGGAGACCGACCGCTCGGGCATGGTGGCCGGGTTCGTCGGACAGACCGCCCCGCTCGTGGTGAAGCGTTTCGACGAGGCCGACGGCGGCATGCTCTTCGTCGACGAGGCCTACACACTGGTGCGCGGCGGCGACAACGACTTCGGTCGCGAAGCGATCGACCAGATGGTGAAGCTCATGGAGGACCGTCGCGACCGGACTGCCGTGATCGTCGCCGGCTATCCCGACGAGATGGCCGACCTGATCGCCGCCAACCCCGGCCTCAAGTCCAGGTTCCCGAAGACGATCTCCTTCCCCGACTACTCGACCGACGAGCTGCTCGCGATCTTCGAGAGCATCTGCGGCAAGCAGCGCTACGAGCTCGACGACGCGTCGACGGAACGGCTGAGGGACGTCCTCGACGCCGAACCCCGCGACAAGGGCTTCGGCAACGGCCGCTTCGCCCGCAACCTCTTCGAGGCCGCCGTCAGCCGGCACGCGTCGCGGGTCGCACGCATCGACGCGCCGACCGACGACGACCTCCAGCGGTTCCACCCCGACGACATCGGACCGGCCGCCGCACCTTCCGAGGTCCCGTCGCCATGAAGCGGCTCGGAGCGCTCGCAGTCGCCCTGGCGCTGATCGCCGGAGCGATCTTCATCAACCAGGCGATCCACGACGACGATTCCTCGTCGGGCGAGGACACAACGGCGACGAAGGTGCGGGTCACCTGCGCGACCGAGTTCGCCGCCGCGTGCAAGACACTGGACGCCGCCGTCACGATCGAGGCGCCGGGGACCACGGCCGACCGGTTGGCAGCCGAATCGACCCCGGGCTTCGACCTGTGGATCACCTCGCGACCGTGGCCGGAGATCGCCGCCCTCCGGTCGTCCGGTGGCACGGTCCGGCTCGGTGAACCGACCGAACTCGCGTCGTCGCCGCTCTCGCTGGTCGCCCTCAACGCTCGGGCCACGGGCCTGTCGACCTCGTGCGGCGGGCCGCCGACGGGCCAATGCGTCATGGACGCCTCGCCCAAGGTCGGCGTGACAGCGGTGAAACAGACGCAGGGGCTCCTCGCCCTCGCCTTCCTCCTGACCGGATGGCCCGACCTGGAAGACCCCGGCACCGGCGACATCGAGGCAAACGACCGGTTCGTTCAGGAGCTCATCGGACTCAAGGCCAAACGAGTCGAGTCGTCCGATCCCCTGACCACCATCCTCCAACTGCCCAAGTTCGAGGTGGCGCTCGATCTCGACGTCGACCGTCGGCTCGCCGGGGCGGCCCGCCGCAACGACTTCACCGCGACGCCGACCGGCATCACTGCCGTGGCCGTCGCCGTCCCGGCCACCACGACGGCGGGCCGTGCCGCACTGGAGCGCCTCGATCAGGCCAAGCTGGAGTCCGCACTCACCGACCAGGGCTGGTCGACCGACCTCCCCGACGACGACGGGCTCCCCGATCCCGGGGTCCTCGACGCTCTCGCCTCCCAATGGAGTCCCGCATGAACCCCCGTCCCTCCGTCTCCCGCCGATTCGCCGTCGCGCTCGCCGGTGTCACCCTCATGGCCAGCGCCTGCGGGGGCGGTGACGACTCCTCCGGTCCGGGGGTGACCAGCGCGTTCGACGACACCGGCGACTGCGGGATCGTCGTCGACATGTCGGTGTCGTCGGAGAAGATCGACGTCATCAAGGCGCTGGCCGACTCCTTCAACGCCGAGAAGCGCAAGGTCGGCGACACGTGTGTGTTCGTCCGGCCCCAGTCCAAGGCCTCGGGCGGCGCCGCCACCCTGCTCTCGACCGACTGGGACACGGCGGCCGAAGG
>CALMLJ010000388.1 GCA_937868025.1 uncultured Acidimicrobiaceae bacterium | reverse complement strand
TCGTGCTCCTTCATCATCTTGAGGAGACCCTCGAGCTGGCGACGCCGCCACTGCATGGGGCGCGTACGACCGGAATCGAAGGTGGCGCGCACGCCGTCGACGAGCTCACGGAAGTTGGGAGCGGCGGCGGTCGTACCGGGTGCAGGGGCGGTATCGGTCATGGCGCAATGGTACTCCTCCGACGTCACAACGGAATGGCCGGCCGCTGCGTCAGTACGGTTGTGGAGGACATCGAGGACGTTGCCGTGGTCGACATCGTGAGCCGAGCCGAGCCCGACGACGGGCCCGAGCCAACGGACGAGACCTTCGCAGCGTTCTTCGCCACCGAGTACGCACCGATGGTCCGATTGGCGCTCCTGCTCGTCGACGACCTGGCCACGGCCGAGGAGATCACCCAGGACGCGTTCGTGCAGCTCCACCGGCGGTGGGAATCGGGGAACATCGACAACCCCAGCGGCTACCTCCGGCGATGCGTCGCCAACGGCGGCCGCGACGTACAACGTCGGCGCGGCGTGCGGCGGCGAGCCCGGCTCGAGATTCCCGAGTCGACCGAACCGGCCTACCGCGAGCTCGACGATGCGTTGGTCCGCCTCCCCGAGCGTGAACGCGCCGCGGTGGTGCTCCGCTACTTCGACGACCTCCACGAGACCGAGATCGCCGAGGTGCTCGGCGTCCGACCGAGCACCGTGCGCACCCTCGTGCGCCGCGGCCTCACCCAACTCCGACGAGAGGTGGAACGATGACTCCCCCCAACTCCCCCGTTCTCGACGAGGACTTCACCGGCTGGGCCGCCGACCTCCGGAGACGGGTCGACGCCGTCGACGTGCAGGTACCAGACCTCAACGACGTATTCGCCGAAGCAGCCGACCGAGCGCCCCGAGCGACCCGAGCGACCCGCGTGGCGCGCCCGAACGGCAGGGTCCTGGCGGGGATCGCTGCGGCCGTACTCCTCCTGGTCGGAGCGACCGTCGTGCTCGCCGGACGGGACGGGCCGAGCGAGATCCGCACGCGGCCCGATCGGACCCCCGACCGACGCTCGGACCCGCTCGACGGCGCGGTCCTGCTCGGCCCCCCGGCGGACACCGTGTCCGGCGTCCAGCTCGGCCCGGACCCACAGGTGCTCGACTCCGACGAGTACCGCGGTGACATCCGCAACTGGATCGGCGGGCAGGTTGGGAGCCCGGTCCGACTCGTCACGCTCCTCGCCTCAACGACGGGCAGTGCCAACCCGCCGTTCGCCGGCACCGCGGCCGGCTTCATCCAACTCGGCGACTGGTTCGCCGACGGGCTCGTCGGTACACCCGTCGGGGCAACGATCGTGCCGATCGACATCCTCGGCGCCGAGGTCGCGTTCGACGTGACGTTGGCGGGCCGACTCGGCGACGACGACCACCGCCTCGACCTGATCGTTGCGCAGGGCAGTGGGCAGGACGTCGTGCTCATCGGCACCGGCATCGCTCCTGACGAACTCCGCTCCTTGGCACCACTGCTCTCGATCACCACCGACGGCGCGTCGATGGCGTCACCGCCGTTGGGCCTCGAGCCGGTCGGCGGGAACGGCGCCCGCCGTTCCTCGACCCTGTACACCGTGACCGGAGCCGCGGAGACCGTCTTCGGCACCCGTCTCGCCGACGCCGCTCCTGCGATCGCCGCCCTCCACCGCGTCGACGTCCTCGACAGCACGAGCGACAGCCCGACCGTCGAGCGGGGCGGCCCCGACTGGGCGCTGTCATACCGCACCACCGCCGGCGACGGCGATGTCCTCGGCATCCGTGACGGGATGTGGATCCGGATCATGCAGAACGGTCGGGCCGAACCACCAGCCTCCCCGCTCGAGCGTCTCGCCGCCCTGGTTCGCTACGACCGGGCCGAGTTCGACCGGCTGCAGGCCGCGTCGCCACCCGACTCCGACCCGGGGGTCACCGACCTCGAACGGGTCGTACCGCTCGTCGACGGCCTCGGTAGCTGGGTCCCGACGTGGTTGCCCGACGGCGCCCAGGTCCGCTCGGTCGCGTCGACGATGCACTCGCCCCAGCACGCGGTCCCGGGCCTGCCGATGCTGTGGCGCCCCGACACCGGAGCGACAGCACACTTCGTCCCCGACCCGTTGCCCCTCGGCATCCGCCTCGACGAGAAGTTGGTCGGTCGTCTCCGGGGCGACATCTACCGACCGACGACAGGGTCGTACCTTGCCGAGGTAGTCGACCCGACGGTGGCGGGCTCGCCCTCCATCGGCATTCGGACGCAGGGCCTCGACCTCGAGCAGCTCACCGAGGTGTTCGGTGCCCTCGAGCGCGGCGACGACGGCGTGTGGTCGATGCCGGCGCCACCTGTCGGCTACGAGGCCGTGGCCGGCACCGACGTCGAACAGGAACAACCGACCGAGCCCGACGGGTACGGCCTCGTGTTCGGACGCACGATGCTGTGGATCAGCCCCGGCACCGGCGCGCAGAAGGCGAGCAACCTGGCCAATTTCCTGCAAGCCGTCGCCGTCGAGCGGAGCACCGTCGACGGTCGCACCGTCTATGCCGGGTACGACGAACAGCTGGGGTGGGCGTCGGTGTTCGTCCCCGGCGACGGCGATCGTCCCGACGTCTTCGTCGACGAGGCGCCGTGGTCGCTCGACGACACCATCGAGCTGGCCCTCTCGGTCGAGCAGGTCGACGACGCCGCACTCCTCGAGTTCCTGGCCCCGCTCTCCACCAGTCGGGACAGGTAACGTGCCGCCCGATGGCGGACGTGGTGACCCTGGGCGAGGCGCTGGCCCTGCTCGGGCTCGCACCGTCGACGACCGACCCGGCCGTCGTCCGCGCTGCCTACCTGGCGGCGATCCGCCAGGCGCACCCCGACGTCAACGAGGCCGCCAACGCGACCACCGCATCGGCGCGCCTCACCGTTGCCTACACCGTGATCACCCGGGCGTTGGCCGACGGGCAGACCGGCCCCGCCGATCCGCCACCACCCGCACCTGAGCCGTCGACCCCACGGCGACCCGAGCCGGTCGTCATCACCGTCGACGTGCAGGTGATCGCCGACGACACCATCGAGGTTGCGGCACCACCCGATCTCACCTTCGCCTGGCTCGTGCAGACCGGCCACGTCGTCGGCGACGTGACCTTTCTCGACCGGTCCGCCGCCCTCCTCCAGATCCTGGTCTCCTTCGTGGACGAGCCCGTCTGCCAGATGATCTTCGACCTCCAGGGCCGGGCGGCCCGCGGCACGACCGAGGTGTTCTGCACCATCGACTCGATCGAGGACCGCGACGCCCCACCGATCGATGCCGTGACCCGGTTCATCGCCGAGCACCTGGCGGAGACGATCAACGCCGGCTGACGGCAGGGTGACCGCGAGTTCTGGGCGCGCCAGCGGTACGTATCCGACCCGCTGGCGCGCCCAGAAGTCGAGCGAGCGACCCGATCAGACCTCGTCGCGCCGCTGGCGTAGCAGGCGCAGTGCCACGACGGCGATGGCCGTCGCACCCACCACGATCACGATGTCGGGTGCGGACGGCGAGATCCGCTCGGCGAACAGGCCGAACCCGGCTGCGAGGATCAGCAGCCCGTTGCGCACCAGGTCGATCCACGACACCGGCTGCGTCGAGGTCGCCCCGAAGCACGCGCACGACAGGACGGCGCCGGACCGAACGACCCGTACCAACACCACGGTGAACCCGATGAGGAACGCGAGCGCCACTGCCGCTCCCACCCACGGCACGGCCAACAGCAGGATCGCCACGCCGAACTCCAGGAACGGCAGCACCTTCGCCGCCGTCTCGGGCGAGCGGATGCCCATGGCCTCGAACTCGGCGGCGACCGTGGCCGGCGCCCGCAGTTTGGCACTGCCGGCTGCCCAGAAGATCACGGCCAGGAGCACGACGCTGACGTAGCCGACACCGGCGAGGGTCACGCCACGTCGCCGTTCACTCCGCCGACCGGTAGCCGCGCTCGATCTCCCAGCGCCGGGACGCCTCGCCCATGGGGGTCGTCGGAGAGCGGTCCACGAACGGCCAGACCTCCTCGGCCAGGCGGCGCCAGTTGGCGACCGCGCGGAGCTCACCGAACAGGGCGTACAGCCCGAGGTTGATGCGCTGGATGACCACCATGAACGACGGCAGCGTCACGCTCTTCATCACCTCGCCGTAGGGGCCGCTCAGGTCGAAGAACCGCCGCAGGCTGTCCGACGCGTACTCCGACGTGATCGCCATGGTCTCGTCCTTCAGCACCATCTCGAAGAAGTGCGAGAAGTACTCGTGGATGAGCTCGTCGGACAGCTTGGGATCGTCGACCAGCACCCCCGCCTCGGACCACACGCGCCGCACCTCGACGGGATCCTGGTGGAGGACCATCGCCGTGATGAGGCGCTGGAACTCGGCGATCTCGTCGGGCGTGAACACCTTGCAGAGGCCGAAGTCGAGGAAGGTGACCTCACCACCGGGCCGGAACAGATAGTTGCCGGGGTGCGGGTCGCCGTTGAACACACCGAGCCGGTAGATGCCGCCGAACGCGAACCGGTAGAGCGTCTCAGCCGTGAGGTCGCGTTCCTCCTGGCTCCACTCCAACACGTCGGTCCACTTCGCCCCGTACGCCAGCTCGGTGCAGAGGACCCGGCCGGTCGACAGCTCATGGAGCACCTCGGGCACCGAGATGGTGGGGTGGCCGGCGAAGTAGTCGACGAACCGCTGCTGGTTCGCCGCCTCGTTGCGGTAGTCGAGCTCCTCCAGCAGGCGGTCGCGTAGCTCGGCGACGAGGGGCGCCGGGTCGAGGCCGCTGAACAGCATGCCCATGGCACCGAACAGCAGGTCGCTGTTGTCGAGGTCGGCGCGGATGGCGGCGTCGACACCGGGGTACTGCACCTTCACGGCCACCGCGCGCCCGTCGTGGGTGACGGCACGGTGCACCTGGCCGATCGACGCCGACGCCATCGGCTCGCGCTCGAACGACGCGAACACCGTGTCGGGTTCACCGCCCAGTTCGGCGCGGACCACCCCGGCGACGAGCTCGTAGCTCATCGGCGGCGCGTCCTGTTGCATCTGGGCAAGGGCCTGCCGCACCGGTTCGGGCAACCCGCCATCGAGGTAGCTGGCCATCTGGCCGAGCTTCATGACGGCGCCCTTCATGTTGCCGAGCACCTCGGCCACCTGCTCGGCAGTCTGCAGTTCGTAACGGGCCTGCAGCTCGGCCTTGCGTTCGTCCGACGCGAACGCCGACCCGACCGTCTTGCGGGCGTAGTTGGCGCCCGCCACCGTGCTGAGCTTCACCAGCTCGGCCGTGCGCTCGCTGCGACCGGACGCCATCATCGACGCCGCGCCGACGCGACGTCGGCGGGACACGAGTGCCCCGCCGACGGTCGCTGCGCCAATGGCGAGAACGAGAGATCGGGCTCGCAACGGGTGGGTCAGGACTCTTCGATGGTGATCGAGTTGATCACGACGTCGGTGCCGGGACGATCGGAGCGATCGGTCTGCACCTTCTGGATCTCCTCGAGCACCTCGAGGCCGCTGATCAGCTTGCCGAACAGCGAGTACGACGGCGGCAGGCCGACGCCCGACGGGCCGGACACGATGAAGAACTGGCTGCCGTTGGTGTTGGGACCGGCGTTCGCCATGGCGAGCGACCCGATCTCGTACTGGCCGCGCTGGGGCAGCTCGTCCTCGAAGCGGTAGCCGGGGCCGCCGCGACCGGAGCCCTCGGGGCAGCCGCCCTGGATCATGAACCCGTTGATGACCCGGTGGAAGATCAGCCCGTCGTAGTAGTGGTAGCGGGCGAGGTTCACGAAGTTGTTGACCGTCTTCGGTGCCTTCGACGGGTGCAGGTACGCGACCATGTCGCCGAGCGACGTCGAGATCGTCGCCTGGTAGCTCTTCTCGGGATCGATCGTCATCGGCATCGGCGCCGGGAACTTGGTCTGGCGCTCCGAGCTGCCGTCGGCGGCCGGTGCGGGGGTGGAGGAGCTCATCGTGAGACCTTTCGTGGGTTGCGGAATGCGCGGGACAACCTAGCGGCACCGAACCGAGCGGAGGTGGCCGAGGCCGTCAGGACCCGCCGGCCCCGAACTCGGCGAGGATCGGGAGCGCCTCGGCGTTCTTCAGCTCGAGCACCGACGCGCCGCCCTTGTTGGCGCCCACCGTGGGGAGGACCTTCGTCTCGGGATTGGCTCCTCCGAGCTGGCGGGCGAGCCCGACGAGATCGAAGAACCCGACCTCGGAGTCGACCCGGACCCCCTTGGCCGCCGCACCGCCGACCTTGGCGAGCGTCAACGGGTTGCGGTTCTCACCGACGGTCTTGAGGACGGTGCGGATGAAGTTCTGCTGACGAACCTGCCGGCCCAGGTCGGCGGTCGGTTCGAGGACCGGCTTCCCGTCGATCTCCTCGGTGTAGTGCCGCGACCGCACGTACGCGAGCGCCTGGGTGCCGTCGAGGCGGTTGTCGCCGGCGGTCGCGATCTTGAGCCCGGAGTTTGCGTCGATCACCGGGTGCGGGAAGTTGATCGTGATCCCGCCGACCGCGTCCACCATTCCGGCGAAGCTGACGAAGTCGACCTCGATGTAGCGGTTGATCGGGATGCCGAGGTTGGCGGTGACGCTGCGCACCAGGTTGTCGGGGCCCTGCGCGTAGGTGCCGTTGATACGACCCTTCTTGCCGGTCGCCACGTTGGTGACCCACAGGTCCCGGGGGATGGACATCATCTCGGCCTTGTCGCCGTCGACGCGCAGCACGATGATCGTGTCGCTGCGTCGCCCCTTGACCTCGGTGCCGGTGCCGATCACCCCGACGTTGGGGGTATCGCCCTCGATGCCCTCCCGAGAGTCAGAACCGACGATGAGGTAGTTGACGGCGCTCCCGGTCGCCGGGACGAGGGCATCGCCCAACTCGACGCGGTAGAGCCCGTTGAAGGTGTTCCACCCCCAGAACAGCACCCCGCCGAGCAGCAGGATCACGAGCAGCGGCAAATAGAGGAAGATCCACCGGAGCTTGGGGCGGAACCACTTGGCCTTCGGGCGCAGCCGGGACGGACCGCGATCGCGGCCGCCGGGCGAGTCGGGCGCGGCCGGGGACGGGGCGGTGCGTTGGGGTGCCCGTGTCGGGGCAGCAGGCGCCTGCGCGGCGGCGCGGTACTGCTCCTGGGCGCGCGCCTTGGCCGCCGGGCTCGGGGTGGCCGGGGCGGCTGCGGGCTGGGCCGCTCCGGGACGGGCGGCTCCGGCGGGTCCGGCCCCTCCGTCGGTGGGTGAGGCGACGTAGTACTGGCGACCGACACCGGGGTCGGCAGGCGGAGGAGCCGCTGCCGGCGAGGTGCCCATCACCGTCGTGTGATCGGGATCCGGCGGGGCAACGCGTTGGGCGGGAGGTACGACCCGGTCCGGTGGCGGCGCCGCGGAGCGCTCCGCGGGGACGGGACCACGTTCGAGGTCCTCGAGCCGGCGCAGCCGGGCCCACACGTCCTCGGAGGCGGGGGCGTCGTCGGCGGGGAGATCCTGGTCGTTCACGCCGCAAGTCTGACCGACCGCCGACGGTCGAGCGGTGCATGGGTTCTCAGGAACCTGGGCGACCGATTTCGGGTCGACCCCCGATAGCCTCACCTTAAGTGAGTTCAACAACACCTCGAGTGGTTGGCGGGAGCGAGATGTCCACGCACTGGCGAGCAACGGAGACCGACGGGCTACCGGAGTTCGCCGCGCCGCAGGACGATGCCGGCGGCGACCTGGTGCTGGCACCGCTGCCGGGGCTCCCGACCCGTTGGGACGCACTCGACCCGTCGGGTCAGCCGATCCACCACGCCGACGGCGCTGTTGGGAACGGCATCGAGGTCCGTAACGGGTTCATCGAGACCGTCCCGCTCGACCAACGACCGTTCGGCGACCCGGCGTTCCGTGAGCCGGCCTTCGGCGACGCGGCGTTCACCGAACCGGCGTTCGGCGACGCGGCGTTCGCCGCTCCCGCCCTCCGGCCCGGCGGCCACCCCGCGCCGATGCCCGCTCCCGGCCCGTCGGGAATCACTCCCCTCGCCCCGCCCCGGGACGCCCTGCTCCACGATGTCGAGCGAGTGTGCCGGCGCCTCGTTGGCATCGAGGCCGTGGCCCGGTCGATCGCCGTCGACGCCGTTGACGCCTCGACCGACGCGCACCACCCCGACGGCGACCCCTCGACCGCGATGGCGGCCGCCGTGCGGTCGTGCCTCGCCGTCGACCTCCCCGACGAACGCCGGATCCCCTACTACCAGCACCGCGCCCGCCTCCGCCGCGACCTCGCCCGCCGGACCGACCGCGACCGCGCCATCCTCGCGATGCGCCATGTCGTCGGGGTGCCGCCGAGTGGCGTGGCCGCACGTCTCGACGTGCCCGAGAGCCAGGTGCGGGAGACCGCGTCGGCGTGGTGTCCCGACGACAGCCGGGTCGACAGTCTCGCCCTCCTGCGAGGCATCGACAGTTGGATCAGCTCCGATCTCGGCAGCGCCGCACCGGGCGTGACCGGCCACGAGCTGGCCCACCTCGACGACGTGATCTGAGCCACCGGCCGGGCGGCAGCTCCCCGACGGGGACCGCCGGTAGACTGCCCCGCCGTGTCCCCGACCTCCCCACGTCTCCTCCGCTCCGCCGCGCCCCGCCGCCGGGGCTCCCGCCTGGCCGCCGTTCTCGCCGCTGGTCTCCTGCTCGCGCTCCCGGCGTGTGGAGACGACGAGACCGGTGTGAGCACCGCATCGTGCACCAAGTCCGGTTCGCCGGACTGGGATTCCGACACTGCAACCCGCGACGGCGCCCCGTCGATCACCGTTCCCTGTGGCGCAGCGCCGAAGGAACTCGGCATCGACGACCTGAAGGTCGGCGACGGTGACGAGGTCACCGACGGCACCGTCGCCGTCGTCGACTACATCGGGGCCAACTACTCCAATGGCGTGGTGTTCGACGCGTCCTACGGGCGCGCACCGTTCCCGGTGACGGTCGGCGCCGGCCAGGTCATCAAGGGCTGGGACCAGGGCCTCGTCGGCATGAAGGTCGGCGGCCGTCGGCAACTCGTGATCCCACCCGATCTCGGGTACGGCCCCCAGGCCAACGGAGACATCCCGGCGAACGAGACCCTCATCTTCGTCGTGGAGCTCCGCGCCGTGATCACGCAGCCCGAGAACCCGGCCCCCAGGCCAACGGAGACATCCCGGCGAACGAGACCCTCATCTTCGTCGTGGAGCTCCGCGCCGTGATCACGCAGCCCGAGAACCCGGCCCCCGTCCCCGGCGGCACCGTGACCGAACTGGTGTCGACCGACGAGATCGTCGGTACCGGCGACGCGGTCGAGGACGGCGACACGGTGACGGTGCACTACATCGGCGTTCACGGCGGCAGCGGTGAGGTGTTCGACGCCTCGTGGACCCGGGGTCAGCCCTTCGACGTCCAGGTGGGCGCCGGCATGGTCATCGCTGGGTGGGACCAGGGCCTCGTCGGCATGAAGGTCGGCGGCCGTCGACGCCTCGAGATCCCCGGCGACCTCGCCTACGGATCCGAAGGTCGTCCCCCGACGATCGAGCCGAACGAGACGCTGGTGTTCCTCATCGACGTCCTCGGCATCAGTTGACGATGGAGCCGACTGCCGTCAGCCGGGCCATCCTGGGCGGGCTGATCGCCGACGACACCGGCCGCGACGAGGTCGCCGCCTCGGTCACCGCCTGGATCGGGTCACACGCCGACCGCGTCGGCCGCCACACCGTGGCGTGGACCGCGGCCAAGAGCGTCGAGCTCGGTCTCGACGCGATCGACGCCGGGGCTGCGGCCATCCCGACGCCTGCACAGCTCAGCGTCTTCCGTAACCTCCCGGTCGGGAGCCGGGTGGTCGTGGCGCTCCACGAGTTCTGTGGGCTCGGCGACGACGAGGTCGCCCGGGTGACGGCCCGCCCGATCGCCGAGGTCAAGG
>CALMLJ010000387.1 GCA_937868025.1 uncultured Acidimicrobiaceae bacterium | reverse complement strand
AACTGGTGGATGATCGCGCGGAGCGCGCGAATCCCTTGGAACTACTCATCTAGGGTGGGAGTGTGAAACCAGCCAAGCCACGGCATCCGCACGAGTTCTGCGATGACTGGCCCGAGGTCCCCTGCAGCGACCCCATCGCCGAGGTCGCACGGCAGGTTGCCCTGCGACTGCGTGACGCCCTCGACGGGGTCAGCCTCCGCGAGGCTCGGGACCTCACTGGGGTGGATCACACCTCCATCGCCGACGTCGTCAGCGGGCACGCCTGGCCGACGCTCAAGACGTTGGCCAGGCTCGAAGCCGGCTTGGAGGTCGACCTCTGGCCCGGTCGACTTGGGGTCGTTGGCGGCTAGTTGGCGGCGGAGCTCGGTGAGTTCCCTGAGGTACTTGAGTCGTGTTTGCTTCATGTCTTTTTACATGCGGAGACGCCTTTGCGCTTTCGGCGCATCTTTTGCGCTTTAAGCGCACATGTTGCGCTCTCGGTGTAGTGGAAATGGTTCGGATGGCCTAGATTCCGGCCGTGTCGCCGCCCAGGAAACAACCCCGGCACTTCGCGGAGGACCCGACAGCGTTCGGCAAGTCGCTCCACATCGCATGGAACGAGGAGTCCGACGACCAGGCACTGCTGTTCGCTGCCAAGGTCCACAACCAGTTCAGCTGCCGAATCCGCCTGGCGATCCAGTGGAGACGGCCCCCGGTGAGCGTCGAGGCGTACGCGAAAGCGGTGGGCGCGACCTACGGTCAGTTGTCCCGAGTGCTTCGTGGCGAGGCGGGCATGTCTGTCCGAGACATTGCCGCCGCCAAGGCCTACTTCGGAGACCAGATCGACCTCAACATCCCGATCCTCGCAACGTCCGGCGCCCTCGACTCGTGGGCCGAGGCGGCCCGGGGAGCCGAGCCCGATGAGTTCGACGAGCTCGACGAGCTCGATTCCGAGGCGGACTGGTAGCGCTCAGTCGCAGGCGCCCGTGCGGCCCCCATGACGGCCCAACGATCGACCATCCGCTCATCGTCGGGATCGACGTTCATAGGCTCGTCGTGGTGAGCGGACGCCATCAGCACGATCCGGTGTGCCTCGAGAAGGCAGCGGCGGACTCCGTCGGCTACGAGCTAAGGATGATGGGCGCGATGGCCCGGCCCCTCACCGACGGTCGGCCAGGGTCAATACTCGTCGGCAGCGCACTGCTCGAGGCGTACCTCACGCACGTCCGGCGCGTGCACGAGTTCCTGGCCTTCGATCCGCCGAGACGCAACCCCGAGACCGTGCGCGCCTTCGACTTCTTCGACACACCGCCGGCAGCGTTCCCGTGCCCCGACCCCGGCCTGTACGAGAGCATCTGCCAGAAGCTCTCCCACGTCACCTGTGCCCGGGTCCAAGGCCACGACTGGTCCGGCCCGAACAACGACGCCACCCACCTGGCGGTGAGCGTGTTCAACGCGTTCGCCGAGTTCCTCGACGCCCTTGACGCTGCCGGCCACGGTGACCGCCGCCGCTGGTTCGACGAGGACCTCGCTCAGGCCCGGGTCGACTTCGCCGCGGCCGTCGCCGGATCGTTCGTGTTCGGTCGAGCGACCTCCTGAGTACCGGTACCTCCAGCTACTCGCGACAGATAGCTGTTCTCGCCACGATGTCGGGGGTGGCGTTGCGGATCGCGGTAGCTATTGACCGCAGGATCACCCTCGCAGGCTCGGTGCGTTCGATCTCCGCAGGGTCGTCGATCGCTGCGGCAACCTGCTCGAGCACCTCGCCGAAGCCGAACGGCTCTGCGGGATCGATGCTCGGCAGAGGCGACACGGCGGGGTCACTGCCGACCAGCGCACCGACGGGCACGCCGAGCGCGTCCGCGAACCGGCGAACCGGCGAACCGGCGAACCGGCGAACCGTCCCTGGTCGAGGCGACTTCTTCCCGCCCTCGATCGTCGAGATGTAGCCCTGATTGATCCCCGACCGCCGCGACAGCTCAGCCTGGGACAGGCCTGACAGTTCTCGAATCGTCCGCAACGCCACCACGTTGATCTCCATCGATTCCCATCCGCGCCTCGGTCACCCAACATGAGCGAGTGAAACCACCCAACGGCGCCGTCGAGCCAGCCGGCGAAATCCGAGCGCCCACAACCCTCGCACCAGGAGACTGGACGGCATGCCGCCACGACCTCCGCTGACAGTCGCCGACGGGGCGCGCTGCATTGCCCGGGAGCTCGAGGCCGGCGACATCGTCTTCGCCCTCCGCCTCCTCGCCTTCACCGTCGCCGACGTCCGCACCCGCGACGACTTCGAGGTCACGTTCGCCGAACCGCCCAGCACCGGCGACCACCAGTGGGACACCCTTCTCGCCGGCGTCTTCGCCCGCGAAGCCACGGCACGCGGCGAAACACCACCCGCCTGGACCCAGGTCCCTCCACTCGACGACACCTGGTGGCCTGAGGAGATCTCCGACCAGGCGCTGCGCGAGCGATACATCCGAGAGACCCCAGCCGAGCTGGCCGCCCTCAACATCGTCTATCCAGCCCGAGGTCTCGAGTTGCTGTGAGCTTCGCTCATCCCAGACAAGCGGATCTCAGCCTCGCGGGTAGCAACGTTGAGGCGCTTACCACTGCGGCGGGTGGGCAACGTGCCACCTCAGACGCAGTTCCAGGTCGGCGCCGATCGCGATCAGCGTGTTCTCACCGCCTGGCTGGCCGACGAGCTGCACACCCATCGGCAACCCATCGGCGGTCATGTGGACCGGCAAGCTGATCGCCGGCAGCCCACACGCGTTCGCGAACGACGTGAACGGTGTGTATCGGCACTGCTGCTCGAAGTTGACCTCCGGGTCGTTCGTCGAAAACCATCCGAGCGGGCGCGGCGATTGGGCGAGGGCCGGCGTGAGGATGGCGTCGAAGCCCGACATCGACCGGATGGTTCGCCGTTCGTACTCGACCAAAGCACCAAGAGCTCCTGCAAGGTCGCAGGCTGACACACGGCGACCCTCTTGGACGAGCCAACGCGTCAGAGGCTCGAGCAGCTCAACCTGGGCCCCTTCGACATCGAGGCCCGCCGCGCTGGCCTGCCAGATCGTCCTGAAGGCCGACGGATACTCGGGCGCGGGCCCGAACGCGAACTCTTCGACCTGGTGGTCGGCCGACGCGAGAGCGTTGATGCCGACCTCCAAGGCATCGGTCGCATCGGAATCGAGATGCAGGTCGTATGCGGTATCCCACGGTGACGACGTCGTGACGCCGATCCGGAACCGTCGCGCACCCGGCACGGCACTCGCGAGGAAGGGACCGAGGCCGCCGGGACAGCGGGTGGCGAACTCGTAGGAGCCGCCTGTGGAGAGCACATCGAGGAGCATCGCAGCGTCGCCCACGGTTCTCGCGATCGGTCCGGGCACCGACAGGCCGCCGAGTCCGAAGCCCGCGCCCGCTGGTACTCGGCCTCTCGACGGTTTGATGCCGACCAGGCCGTTCACCGCTGCAGGGATGCGGATCGATCCTCCACCGTCGCTGGCAGGCGCGACCGGGATGAGGCCAGCGGCCACTGCCACTGCGGCGCCGCCGCTCGACCCGCCCGGCCCGCACCCGAGGTCGTAAGGGCAGCGGCTGGTCGGGCCGACGGCGTTCTCCGTGTAGCAGGAGAACCCGAACTCCGAGGTGTTCGTTCGTCCAACGCTGATGCCTCCGGCGTCATCAAGTACCTGGACGAGCTCGCTAGATGCTGTGGGTCGATGCTTCTCGTAACGCCTCGATCCGTATGTCGTTCGGACCCCGGAGCGCTCCCACAAGTCCTTCTCGGCGTAGGGCAACCCCCAGAGACCGCCTCGCTGGAGACCTTTTGGGTTCGATGCCCGCCGGATGGCGGTCTCAGCGTCGACGGTGATCAGCGCTCCGAGCGTGTCGTTCCACTCACCGATCCGGTCCAGATAGTGGCTCACGAGATCTGCGGGCTTGAGCTCACCCGCCTGGAGGAGATCCCGTTGCTCCACAGCTGTGAAGTCATGGAGTGAGGTCACACTCCGAGAGTAGGCCTGGCCGCCAACGTGCGCCGCCTGGGCATGTTGCGTCTAGCGCCGCGCTCCGGTCACCTGGATCCGATACTGCAGCATCTGCTCGCTGACACCGATCTCGGCGGCGGCGGCGGCGAGCGACCGGCCCCGCCGCACCACACCAACCGCCATCGGCCGTGGCACCAACAGGGCGCCGCCGAGGTGTTCGGCCTCGCGCTCAAGCATCGACGTGTACGAACGGGTTCCGTCACCGGAGTTCACCGGCGCCGGCTCATGCATCAGCAACGCATGCGCAAGCTCGTGAGCGAGCGCTCAGCTCTACCAGCGTCGGCGCCAGATTGGATACGGGCGCGAGGTCCCGCACCGTTCGAGCGAGGATCGACATCCGCCGAATCGGCCACGGCTCGATGAACGCCAGGTCAGTGTCCTTGAACCCTTTCACGTAGTTGAGATCGAGGCCGTCGATCTCGCCCGACCACAACAACCGGGCCGCATAGTCCGACCACGGACCGGTGACAACCATCGTGACTCCACGGTCGTCGGACGTCACGAGCTCGAAATCACGGCGTTCCATGCGTCACCGAGAGTACGGCTGGTTGGGCATGACGCCGAACCGCTTCGGCCCGATCGGATTCACCTTGTTCAGGCCGAGCTCGAGGGTCGCGGGCCGACGCGCTGTGGGCCCAGATTCCGTGGTGCCGATCCCGCGTCCTGACCGACGGTCATGTGTCGGTCACGAGGCGGTCCTCCATTCGCAATAGTCCGCACAGTGAAATCAGTCGTCGGCCTCAGTTACCTGATCAAAGGCTCCGGCAATCTCTCCTGCCACCCGGCGTTGCCCCTGGACGAACATCCGGGCACTGTCGTGAACTCCGATTCGCAACTTGCCGTCCGAAGCCGCCGCCTCCAGGTCATAGAACCACTCGTCGTCGGCATCGGCGATGGAGCAGAGTTCGTCCGTTGACATGACGACCTCGTCGTGCGTATCGAGCATCCCGGCCAGCTCATTGACGAGAAGCCCATAGCCTCGCGCTCGGGTGACCTGCCACGCGACATCCGGCGACAGAGTTCGTGCTGCGAGACGGATCAGCTTCCCAACCGGGAATCGACCAGGACCGTCCACTTCGTCAGCAATCCAGAACTTGGTCGTCATAAGACACTCGTCTGAACTTCAGCACTTGCCACGTTGTCGGGGTTCGCACTCGCGACGGGCCGATCCGGTGAACTCCGCTGAGGTCGCAAAGCCGCCACGTCGCGACGTACGAGCCGTTCCGTCACGCGGGAGTCGAGGAGAGAAGGGCGAGGGTGGCGTCGAGCATGGCGAGGACAGCATCGCGCTCGAACTCGCGTCGAGACAGGAGCAACTCGATCGCTCGACCCCGAAGCTGAGCCGAAGCCAGGCCGACCAGACCGACGAGATCAATGCTGGCGGCTCGTGTTCGGTCGTCCAGGTCGTGGATGCCGTCGGCGAATAGCACGAATCCTGGGACGAGTTCCTCCCGACACGCTGGAGCGAGTGCGGCACCATCGTGTCGATCCCCACCACTTCCCAGCTGCACGAGCAGTTCGAGGATCCACGGTCTCGACGCTGGCCCGGCCGCTAGGAGAGCGACGACCAGGCAGCGAGCGGCGGCGGGGGCGGCCTCGTACAGCGTGCCCTGTACGACGACGTTGTTGTCAATCGACCAATAGGCCGACCTTGCCTCGTCGTCGGAATCCGCCGCAGCGAGAGCGGCAATCGCAGCCGGGACGCTTGATCCACCGTCAGGCTGGACCCGCGACCATTCGATCCTGGACATCTCGTACCGGAGAAGAGCGAATTGCGTCACCTGTGCACCATTACTTCATCTTGGTTCCGGATGGGAACATTGTGGCTGGGTACTTGGCCTGACAGCGCTCGCAGATCGGCACCTCCGTGAATGGCGGGTCGATCGGGCGAGGACGGACCGCCTCGGTCAGACCGATCTTGCTGCGGTCACCTCCGAGGAGCTCCACGACCACATCCTCGGCACATTGGCCTCGACCAGTCGAACATCCTGCAGCGACCTCGCCGGTAACCTTGTTGTACCCACCGGTCGCCGCCGCCGGCCGTTGGGATGTCGGCAGCTTCCCGAGGCGCCCTGCAAGTTCGTCGCGCGCGGCGCGCGCCTCGGTGAGCAACCCCTGTTCCCTGACGCGTACTCTCGCCGCATTGATCCCGTGGAATGCTCCGCCGGCCGCGCCGCCGATGACGGTTGCGGTCAGGGTCTGCCGGACGTTGACTTTGCCGGTGGTGAGGAGTTGGTGGGTCGCGTCGCCGGATCCGCCGACGGCCGCGCCGCTAGCGACCGAGCTGAGGAACGGCGACGCGATCTTGCCTCCGACCACACCGCCCGCGGCACCGCTGGCGCCCCCGACGACCGTCTCGATCGCTACCTGTTTCGCGCATTTCATGTCGACGGGCGGGCATTCCATGGAGCCGTGCACCGCCCCATACGTCGCCCCCGCGGCCGCGGCACACGCCACCGCGCCACCGCCGATCGTCGCCCCTGTGCACCCCAGGAAGACCGCGCCGGCGGCGACGGTCGCGACGATCTCGTTCTTGTGCTCGACGACGAAGTCCTTGGTCTTGCCCGCGGCGTCGCCGACGCACCCGAAGAACGCCCCAATGCTGTCGGTGCACCCCGGCTTGCGCGCCGACGGCTTCTTCTTCTTCGGGCCCTTGGCCTGCTTCTCGTACTTGGCGCGCTGCTTCTTGGTGATCGAGTTCGGGTTGGCTTTCTTCGAGACCAGGTTCTCGCAGGACCGAACACTGCGGCACTTGCCGGTGCGCCCGAGGGCCTTCGATGCGTTGGTCCGGTCCTTGTCCCACTGCCGCGCACCCGCATACAACGACCGGGCCGCGTTCGACCGTGACGCACTATCCGCGGAGTGGCCGTCCCAGTCGATCCCGTTCAACGGATCGTCATCGGCGTAGGTGTAACGGTTCAACGAGACCGGGGTCGCGAGCTGGCCGTCGTAGGTGTCACGGCTCGTGAACGTGTCGTTCGCCGGCTGGTAGAAACGGGCGCCCATCCACACCTCGCTGGTGGTCGGGTCGGTGTAGTCACCCTGGAACCCGACCGTCGGGACCGTCGACCCGGTGCGGGCCTCGACCTTGCCGAACGGGTCATATGACGTCGTGTTGCCCACGACACCGGTCGCCGGGGCCATGAGGGCAACGAGGTCGTTGTGCTGATCCAGCAACGCCCAGTTCGCCGTTGCGCCGGACTTGATCGACAATGGCGCCCCGGAGAGGTTCTGCACCGTGGTCCACGTGCCGTCCGCGATCGGATCGATCCCGGTGCCGTTGTACTTGAGGGCGGTGCCGTTGCGGGTGGCGATACGCCCCAACCCGTCGTAGGTGTAGCTGACGGTCCCGTCGGTGAGCTCGAGACCGAACGCGTCGTAGGTGCGGTTCGTGGTGACACCACCGGTGACGCTTGCGGTCTGGGTGCCGCGGAGCGACCAGGTGAAGGTGGTGCCACCGCCGGACTTGACCCGGTTCTGTTCGTCGTACGCGAAGGTTGAACCAGCGACCTGGGAGCGGTTGCCGGCGCCGTCGTAGGCGTAGTTGACGACGGTGCCGGATGGTTTGGTCCACGACTCCAGCTGACCGAGCGGTGTGTACGTGTAGGAGTGCCAGCCGTTGTCGGCCGGTGTCGAGGTGCCGTCGACGGATTCGTACGCAAGGTTGTCGTCGCCGTCGTAGTAGTAGAACTTGGCGTAGGTCGTGGGCGACGATCCGTCGGGGAAGTACAGGTTCTGGCCCGTACGCCCGTAGTCGTCCGCGGACTGCCACAGGAACGCGCCACCGGACCATCCGCCCGATCCGATCGGGTCGTAGCTGGCTGCTTCGAGGCGGCCGACGTTGTCGTAGAACGTGGTGATCTGTTTGCCGGTCTGCGGATCGGTCTGTGCTGCGACGCGCCCGGCGGCGTCGTAGGCGAACCCGGTGGTGCCTGCGGTATCGACCCGTTGGGTGAGCCGTGATGCGTCGTCCCACGTGTAGTTGGTCGAGGACGCACCGCCGGTCACGGCAAGTGGAAGCCCACGGTCGTCATAGGTCGCGACGATCCCGGCAGTTGGGTGGGAGACCGAGGTGCGCCGTCCGGCGACGTCGTAGCCGAACGTGCGGGAGCCGGTGGCGCCGGTCGCGGTCTCGGTCTTGGTGCGGCCGGCCTCGTCGAAGGTTCGGGCCACGCTCACCGACCCGGGCTGTTCGTCCTTGGTCGGAAGACCTGCGGCGTCGTAGGAGCGGCGCCAGCGACGATCCGCCACTGGCTGCCCTGCGGTGGTGGCCGGTTCGATGCGCGACTCGGGCAGGTTCCATGGCTGGTACTCGATGATGGTGTCGAAGCCGCGCCCGTTGCGGATGCGAGTGTTGTTTCCCGCCGCGTCGTAGAAGTACGACGTCGTCACCGCGCTTGCGGTCCCGAACCCTTGCGTCACTCCGGTGAGGCGGCCGGCGGCGTCGTACGTTGACTTCGATACCCGCCCCTCCGGTGTCGTGGTCGTCAAGGGGTTGGACCGCTTGTCGTAGGTGAACGTCGTCGTGAGCGCCGGCTGGCCACCACCCACGTTGCCGACGTTTGTCGCTGCGGTCTGGCGCCCGGCCTGGTCGAAAGCCGATGTGGTCTGGCGGTTCTGCGCGTCGATCGTCGACACCACCTCACCGAACGGTGACGGGGTGTAGGTCGTTGTATGGGCCAGCGCATCGGTGACCGAGACGCGGTCGCCGGCGGCGTTGAACACCTGCGTGGTGATAGCGGCGACGGTGCCCGACACGGTGGCAGCTGCGGGGTCCTGCTTCCAGGTCAGGTTGTCCAACCGGTCATAGTCGAACGTGGTCGTGACATTGTGCGTCGTCGGCTGGCGCACCACCTGCGTTGTGGTGCGTACCCGGTCGAGATCGTCATAGGTGCTCAGGGTGACCGCGGTGAGCGGGTCGACCGTCGAGATCACGTTGCCGACCTTGTCGTACTTCGTGAGCGTCACGGCGGGGGTGCCGGCAACGGTGCCCGGCGTCGTCGTCCGGAACACCCGGTTGAGCTTGTCGAACTCGAACGTTGAGGTCTTGCCCCGCCGGTCGACTTTGGTGACGAGGTTGCCGACCTTGTCGTAGGTCATCGACTCGAACGGTGTCACCGCGCTCCCGCCGGGAGGGGTGTAGGTCGGCTGGGTGATCTTGGTCTCGCGGCCCAACTGGTCGTATTCGTGGGTGGTGACCCGGATGTTCTCGTCGCGCTCCTCGGTCAAGTCACCGAACGTGTTGTATCCGCTGCGGGTCTCCGGTTGCGACGAGGCCGCTGTGCCACCCGACGTCTCGTTCGGCACCGACGGCGACTTCACCGAGGTGGGTCGACCCATCGTGTCGTACCCGGTCGTGACGGCGTTGCCGTCGGGATCGGTCTCCTTGGTGACCAGTCCCCGGGCGTCGTACTCGAACAGGGTTCGCAGGTCGTCGCCGGCACCGGTGCCGTTCTCGACCTCCTCCCAATCCTTCAATCCGGTGCTGAGGAAGTGTGTCCGGGTGACGCGGTCGGCGTACGAGCCGAGGCCGCTGATGGTCACGGTGGTCGCATTGCCGGCAACGTCGTACCCGTAGGACGACTCGCGGAGCTTGGTGCCGGCGGCAACGCCTCCGACTGCGACGTTCTGGAACACCGAATCGGTCTCCTTGAGGCCCGCCGCGTTGTAGGTGATCGTGGTCTTGCGCGTGCCGTTCCCCTCCCAGACGGTGAGGGGATGGCCGATTGCGTCATAGTCGGTGTCGCTGATCACCAGGTCCGACAGCGAGCCGTTCCGCTCGTCGAACGCGAGCTGGGAGGCCATGTCGACCTGATCGTTGATCGTGTAGGTGAACTGCTGGGTGCGGCCCTCGGCGTCGGTCACCGTCGCCTTCCGACCCATGTCGTCGTAGGTTGTCGTACTGACGGTGAGGTCGTATGGCGTCGAGGCGGCCACTGGGTCGGACTGGTACGCCTTGAGGACCCGCGTCGTCTCGAGGTTCCGCGAGTTGTACGCGATCTCGTAGCGGCGGCCTTCTTGGTCGATCGACGCCGTCACGTTGCCGTTGCGGTCGTACTCCTTCGTCGTTGTGATCGGAGTGGCGCCAACGGTCACCGTGCGAGTCAGCTCGTTGTCGTCGTCGTCGTACGTGAAGGTCTCGACACGGGCCGGGTCGGCAGCGACGGGGGTCACCGGGCCCGTCGAGCGTTGGCTCACGTTGCCGTTGGGGTCATAGGTCGTCGTCACCCGAAGCTGGCGAGTCGCGGACGTGACGACATTGGTGACCGATGGTTCGGTGTCGGTCGAGATCCGCGACAGCTTGTCCCAGGTCTTTGTGAACACGGTGCCGGCTGGGATGCCCGTGCCGGTGTCGGTTCGGGTCAGTTCACGGCCGAGCTCGTCGTAGGTGAAGTCGGATGTCTTGCCGACCACATCGATGACACGGGTCAGGTCGCCCTTCGAGTTGTAGCTGTAGGTGGTGTCGCCACCGAACGCGTTGCGCACGGTTCGCAGAAGGCCGACCGGCATGGTGCCTGCCGAGCCGACGGCGGCGATACCGCTCGTCGTGTATGTGTTCGACGTCGCGCCCAATGGCGCGGGTGGCGTGATCGATTCGACGTTGCCGCGAGCGTCGTAGGTGGTGACGGTTTTGAAGGTGTTGTCGTCCTTGTTCGCGGACCTGGCGTCGCGAACGACCGTTACCCGGTTGTTGGCGTCGAATTCGTAGAAGGTCGTCTTGCCCCAGCGATCGGTCTTGGCGGTCGTGTTGCCCTTCTCGTCGTTGGTGTACTTCTCGGCGGAACCGTCCTCGAACGTCAGCTGCTCGAGGAAGCCCTTGGCGTCGTAGGACCACAACCGGTTCTTGCCGGCCTCGTTGGTTCGGCGGACGAGACGGTGGAACTGGTCGAAACCCCACGTGGTCTCACCGCCGACCGGTTCCGCCGCGGTTCGACGCGGATCCCACACGGTGGTCTGCGACGTCTCACCGGCGACCGGCGACGGCACGGCGTATGAGTAGGTGAACGTGGCGCCGCGGCCGTCGGCGCGGGTCGCCACGCGGCCCGATCCGTCGTAGGTCAACGCGGCCTCGACTTTGATGCGGGGGTTCTTCCACGCCTGAAGCCGGGCGGACCCGTCGTAGTCGTAGTGCGTCTTCGTCGTCGACGGGGCCGGGTAGATCGGGTCCCACACGTCGGCGAGAAGGTCGTTGGCGGCGTACCCATACGTCCATGTCGAGACGCCGGCGCCAGTGACCGAGTCGGTGGACACCGAGGCCACGTGGGCCCGGGTGGCACCGGCAGGGGTCGACCATGTGAACGACAGCGCGCGCTGCGACACGGCATCTTTCACCTGCGACAAGAGCCCGGAGGTGTAGGTCAACTGCAACGCGCGGCCCGCCTCGTCGACGATGCCGGTGAGTACACCGGTCGAGTCGAAGCTGTACACCGTCGAGTCCGGATCGGTCAGCGTCCAGGCCGGGCCGGCCGACTCGACCATTGTCGCCGACGAACCCAGCGGCGCCCCGTAGGAGCCGTCGGGGTTCTTGCCATAGAACTCGCGACGGCCATCGGGCCGCAGCACCGCCACGCCCGGAGCCGCCGCCATCCATTCCACCGACATCTCATAGGCGGACGTCCACCCCTTGCCGAACGCGCCCACCCGGGTGTCCATCGAGTTGTACGACCGGGTGTTCTCCAACTTGGGCCCCACCGAGACGACCGTCACGTCAGTCTGCGACGTGAAGTACGACCCGTTCTCCAGGTTCACCCCACCATCGAAACCGCCGTAGGGATCCGAACCGGTGTGCCACGTCGGGTTGACCGTCGGGATCTCCGAGCGGAACTTGGCGAACACCGACTCGGCAGCGTCCACACCGTCATCGACCACGAACCGCACGAGGTAGTAGTCCTGCCAGCGCAGCGGTGGGGCCCAAGCCGGCACTCCCGACCCGTTGGTCAGCCCGGTGTATGTCGGCGACACTACGTCATCGCACTCTTGCCCGTTCGACTCGACGTAGGTGCTGACGGTGCACATCTCGTAGTGCCCCGACATCGTGTCGCCATCGAGATCGATGACCGTGGCCTGCACGCTGGTGTTGATGGTGTTCAACTCGTGCAGTTCCGGCGGGACCGCCGTCTGGTACCCGCCGTTCCACGAAAGGACCGCCCCTGGTGCCTGGTTCTCGAACACCGCCGAGATCGTCATCGGCTTCAGGTTCATCCACGAGTAGACCCCGGACTCGTTGCCACCGAAGCCAATGTCATGCACATCGAACGAGTGCGGGATCGCATCCTGGGCCGCCTGCCAGTCGTCGAACGAGTCGCTGATGTCGATCGATCCACGCTTCGAGGTCGGGTCGATATCGACATCGCCCAAGTCGTTGTGGGCGGGGTCCTCCAGGTCGACGTACGCGTATTTCCCACCGGCGCCCGTAGGCCACATGCTGTCTTTCGCCGTGACCGACGTCGACGCCGGCGGCCAGGCCATCCCGGCCGTGTCGGCCTCCAACTCGATCGACGCCGATTCCACATCGATACCGAGCAGTGTTCGCCATCCCATGATGTAGGAGAGATCGAACCGAGCGTATGACCGGACCTTCGCGCCGAGGTAGGTCCCGACCTGAGCCTGGCACGCCGCCGGAACATCGTCGCAACTCGCCGCCGGGTTCGCCTTCACCCGACGCTGCACGTTGACCGTAGAACCAGACTGCACCGTTGGATCGATGCGGACAGGGAACTCACTCGCGGGCAACGACGCCAACCAAGCGGGGTCAACCCCAACATCGAACCGCCGCGGGTTCGCAAACCGCTCCCGGACCACCCCGCTATTTCGACGAGCCGAATCCGCCGGCACCGCACCAACACCAGCGGAACCTCCCGCCTTGCCCGCCTCGATCGCAACGCCCCGCTTGTCAGTCACGACAACCGGTGCCACCGACAATGAGGACGGTTGACCCTTCGTCACCGCGTCGAACCCGCCACCTTCAGCCGGTCGCAACTCCGCCCCACCAACAATGAACGGGAACGAGCCACGCCCAGGGTTCCGCTTCACGTTCAAGACTTCCTCGACACCGGACGGGCGCACGATGTACTCGACGTCGACGCCGGGCCACACGTCGGGATACACCACCCGGTTGTCCTCAGCCGCGCGGCGCGGAGCGACGTCGTTCGCAACATCAGGCACGAACGACAGCTCCGTGCCATCAGGGCCCACGACCTTCACGCCACCCTTCGACAACGGCGCAAACGTCACCGAGAAGTCATTCGCTGCGCTCGCCAACACCTCAGGGTCCGCCTTCGACACGACGACGCTCGAGTCGATCTTCTGCCACGTACCCGACGCGTCTTTGAAGTTGAGCCGATCGTTGCTCACCTCGACCACATGGGTGCCGTCGGGGTACAAGAACACCCGACCCGTCTCCGAACGCGCCGACGCAAGCTCGCGACGCTCCTTCAGCGGCTCGTCCAACTTCGGTTTCGGCTGCTTCGAAATTGCCTCCGCGAGCCGGTCCCGCGGTGGCGCGGTGTTCAACGGCTCAGAGGACCGCCCAGGACCCGACGGTGCGATCAACCCCGGCACCGAATCGTCATTCCTCGGGGCGTCCTGGGTCGGCAACGCACCCAGCTCCTTCATCGACTTCGGCACTGCTTGGGGCTTCGGAAGAACCCTCGCCTTCGCCTCAGCCCCACGATCCTGCGCAGCAACGTCGGCCACCAACACCCCGCCGACCAGGAGGGTGTCTCGACTCGGGTTCGCCCCCGCTCGAACGCGCTGATCCACTGGCGAGTGGTCCCCGACAACGAAGCAAGCTCGGTTTGAGTCATCCCTCGTCGTGTTCGCTCGGCTCGAACTGCCGCACCGAGGTCTTCGGTTGTCGCAGCTCTCATGAGCTCATGTACCCGATGGAAGGTAACGCTTCCATCGGCCGCCCGCCGTCATCCCGGGGGGGCCAATCGACTAGGTGCAGGTGATCGGGCCGTAGCCGTTGATCCCTGCAGCGTGAGCTCCGACGTACGCGATGCCAGCGGTGGCGCCGCACGTGAACGTGGTGGTCACGTGACCGAGTGCATCGGTGACACCACTCGTCGCGCCGAAGCTGCCGGTGGCCGAGCTGGTGTCGGTCGCGATGTCGAGCGTCACCGGAATTCCCGACACTGGGTTGCCGTCACTGTCGGACACGGTCACGACGATCGGCCCGGGGAGTGGTGTATTGACCGGAGCGGTGAGGCTCGACGACGTCAGATGGACGGAGTAGGCCGCTCCTGGCAACACATCGACGTCCCACGTCGCGGCGACCTCGCGGTCATCGGGACCCGCGACGAAGGCAACACCGAACTGCCCGGCAACCGCTGAGGAGGAGAGGACACCGGAGTACTCGCCGTACCCATCGGTCCGGTCCGGCTGCGTTCCGGACGTGAGCGGCTGGAACGAGAAGTCCTCGGAGTCGGTCAGGACGTCGACCGGCTCGTTCCACACCGGGTTGCCGAACCTGTCGGTGAGTCGGGCCTTCAGAGTCACGGACGAGCGGAGGTTCATCGTGACGAGCGTCGACCCGGTGATGGTGAATGTCGCCGGCTCCGCGGCGCGGGTGTCGATCGAGTAGATCGTTGACAGGCCGGTGCCCTGGACGGTCGCCGTTACACGGGTGCCACCGATCGAGGTACTGGGTGTGAAGGTCACGGACGCCTTCCCGTCAGCACCGGTGCGCGTCTCGGTGGGCGAGGCCCAGTTGAGTGACGTGGTTCCCGATTGCGTGAACTGAACGACGGCGTCCTTCACCGGCCCGCCGTCGGCGTTCCTGACGATCACCACTGCGTCGGCGGCGCCCGATCCGGCGATCACGATCTGCGGGGCGCCCAGCCGAACGATCTCGGTGGGAGTGATGGAGCGGTTGTACGCGTCGATCAACGTGACGGCCCGACTGATGGGCATGTTGACCGCCCAGCGGCGCTTCGGGCTGCACTGCAACACGTTGGTCGTATCCCGGGCGAACGAGCCGGGGCTCGTGCATTTGGCGCCGCTCCGTGCCCGCGGGAGGTTGTAGACGTCGCTGGGCTGACACGCCGTGGTCAAGATCCCAGCGCAGGCGATGACGGCGATGCGGGCGGCCCATGTTCGTCGGTTCTTCAACGTTCGTCCTTGTCTCAGGTGGATGGTGATTGTCTGCGAGGCCGCTCCTTGCCGCAAGGTCTTCGGCGACGGCGTTTCACTCCTCCACGGCGCTCCACCACGCAGGTTCGTGAGTCGATCGCGGGCCCGGCCCACTGGCAGCGGCTGACAGGATGTCGCTCTGCCACGGGTCAACTCGGGGAGATCGTGTAGCGGCATGGCAACGGCGCAGGATCACATCGGCTACCGGACGTATGGCTTCCGCGACCTGTTCGCAGACCTACTCACTGGATTCTCGTCACCGTCTGATGACGGATACGCAGTAGCAATCGTCGTGGGCAGCCGGACCTGGCGGGTACGGACCGTGTTCTCGACCCGCGAGTCAGCGCGTTCGGTGGGGTCCAACGCGCCCGGATTTTCGGATTCGTCGGCGGCTTTCACCCATGACGCCAGCGATCCGTCGCTGATGCCCAACGATCGGGCTACCTCGACCCGAGACCGGTCCGAGCTGCGGAACAGTGCGACCGCTTCACGCCGGAATTCCTCGGGTTAATTCGATGGACGACCCATTGGGGCCTCCTTCCTCCAGAGCGATGCGCTCCAGAATCTGGTGTCCAACAAAGCCGGGTCAACTCCACACTCCCCGACGACGTCATCGTCGTACCTGAGTCCGACGGAACGGTGGTCCCTGACGGCTAAGACGACCCTGGTCGGACAAGTTGGCAAGCCTCAGGATTGCGCTGTCCTGACTATCGCGAGTGAGGATTCGTCTCCTGGTCTTTGTCACATCGTTCACCGTCGAGGCAAGTACGAATTGATCGACCTGGGCATCCTCGGTGGACTCCGGTTGAGGAACCGGAGCATTTCAGCTTCGACCGAACCGAAAGGGGTGCATCTATGAACAAGACGACCGGAGTTCGCAGGCTGACGGCGTTAGTTGCCATCACTGCGATCCTCGTCGCGACAAGCTCATGTGTGAACCGACAGGGATGGTTCGCTGCTTTCGGCGACACGAGAGCGTGCTACGGCGTCGCACTCGAGACCCGGACGACCAAACTAGATGGGGGCGCGGCATCGTGGTACTCGGCACAGAATACCTGCAACTACGCTAGCCAATTACAGCTCGCCACCTTCGTTCAGGTGTCGGTCACGATCCAGGCCTGGATCGCCAACCCCGGCATCTGGGCGAATTGCACGCTCACCAAGACCGTTGCCAACAACACAGGCACGATCACTTTCGACTTCAACGAGACGTGGGGCGGCGACCAGTTCAACGGCGGCGTCTGTGGCGGGGGCCCGTTCTCCGGCGACCCACAGGCCGGCGTCCTGTTCGCGACCAACGCGGGACACGTCGTCAAAGTAAACGGAACGAACCAATTCACGAACCAGGCAGTTACGGAGGTCGCATCATGAGGACGCAGAGGTACTGGCGACGCTTGGCCGCGGTCGTCGCCATTGGCGTGGCAACCGTCACTACGGGATGCGGCTCAGAAGCGAGGGTCGACGTAGCTGCCGGAGGAGCAGCGAATGACATGTCATCCCGAGCGGCGGACCCGATTTCGGCCTGTTCCGGCTCCGAGTATGCCTTGGGCGATGGCACACCCGTGGACTGGACGGAGGTCGCCGCGAGGTTTGACAGCGACGGTCCGTTCCGTCTCCCGGTGAAGCCCAAGTGGCTCCCCGCAGAGGGTTACTGCGGAGCGATCTTGTCAGCGATCTCGGCGCCGCCGGCGCCGCCAGACGGGGCCACTGCTGTCGATCCCGGCGTGAACCGATTCGTACTCGCAGCATCAGCGACGTCGATGGACGATGTTCGGTACACCAATGCGGTTCTCACCGCGATGTACCCAGCGTCCATCCTGCCCGTCTACGACGGCAAGGGAAACCTTGACGGATTCATCACTCCAGGCCTCGGACAAGTTGGGCTCGACACGTTCGCTACCGCCGCCGACGCTGCAGCATCTCCCGAGGTGAAGAAGGCCACCTCGGACCTGGTCGCAGGGTGCTCCTCCAAGTCGTGCGATTCGATGATCGAGGCCGCGATCGAGTCCGGCAACGAGTCGATACTCGGATCACCAGTTCAGCCGTAGGCGCGCACAACATGACCATGGGAGGGCACCCCGAGCCCGAGGAGCCCTCCCATGGTCCCGTGTCGTCTGCTTCGATTGCGCCGAGCCTGACTGCCTTGATCGTCCAGTTCGTGCTCGACGAGGACTCGGCGAGGGACTTGGACCGCGTGTGCGACGACCTCACAGATCGCGTCGAGACGATCAGTCGGGGGTACGTACTGATCGGGCTACTGACCAGCGGGCGGAACGGTTCGCCGCCGAACGCACAGTGCTGCGCGACCGCTGCCACGAGTGGGCGCGCGACAACCTGCCGGGGGCGTTCTACGAGGCCGGCGCAAGATTGCCGACGTCTGATGACGGATACGCAGTAGCAATCGTCGTGGGCAGCCGGACCTGGCGGGTGCGGGCCTTGTTCGCGACCCGCGAGACGGCAGAACAAGTCGCTGATCGCCTGCAGGCCGAGCTGAGCGAACACGGCACGGACCACGTCCTCGCGAACCACTCGATGGTGCGCCTCACCCGCGGAGCACGCGAGCGATTGCATCTTCGACTGCACTAGAAACTCTCGCCCGCTCCGACCGGGCCGTCAGCTCGAGAGGATGTCCTTCACCATGGGGACGACCTTGCGGCCGAACAGCTCGATCGATCCCAGCATCGCCTCGTGGCTCGACGATCCACTGTCGTACTTCAGGTCGAACCGGTCGACACCGAGGGCCGTGATCGTACGAGCCACCTTGCGCGCCACCGTTTCCGGAGAGCCGACGTAGAGCGAACCGTGTTCGATCTCCCGCTCGAAGTCTCCGCTTGTCGGCGGCGGCCAGCCGCGCTCGGCACCGATGCGGGTACGCATCTCGGCCCAGCCGTCGAACACCGCTTCGTACGCCTCGTCATCGGTCGCCCCGACGAAGCCCGGCGAGTGCACGGCGACCGGGCGACGCTCGACCCCGAACTCGTCCTGAGCCCGCTCGAACAGGTCGACGTAACTCCGGAACCGCTCGGGTGCACCGCCGATGATCGCCAGGAACAGGCCGAAGTGGAAGCGGGCGGCCCGGACCACCGACTCAGGGCTGCCGCCGACACCGACCCACACCGTCAGCCCGCGCTCGGTCGGCGGATAGATCGACGTCGACGTCAACGACGCCCTGGTCGAACCCGACCACGTCACCGGGCGCTCCTCGACGATCTCCGCGAACAACCCGAGCCGATCCTCGAACAACTCCTCGTAGCGAGCGAGGTCGAGGCCGAAGAGCGGGAACGACTCGGTGAACGATCCCCGACCCACCACGACCTCGGCGCGACCGTTCGACACCGCATCGAGCGTCGAGAAGCGCTCGAACACCCGCACCGGATCATCGGAACTCAACACCGTCACCGCCGAACCGAGGCGAATGCGTTCGGTCCGAGTGGCGATCGCCGCAAGCACCATCTCCGGGCTCGAGACCGCGAAGTCCCGCCGATGGTGCTCCCCGATGCCGATGAAGTCGAGACCGACCTCGTCGGCCAGCACGCCTTCCTCGACGATGTTGCGGATCACCTCGGCATGGTGGAGGGGGCGCCCGTCGGCTCCCTTGGTGATACCGCCGAACGTGTCGATGCCGAACTCGACGTCAGATCCTGATGAAGTCACGGCCGATGCAACAGCGACCGAGGTCGGCGGATTCCCTCGCCGACGCCCGGTGGGGCGTCCAGACGCGCAACGGCGCCCACCGTACGGTGGGCGCCGTCGACGCCGGATCTCAGATCATCGGCCTCAGATCGGATCGCAGGTGATCCGCCAGGTCGTCGGGTTCGGCCAGTCCGAACTCCATGACGAGGACGACTGGAAGAAGATCAGGCCACCCGTGTCGGCAACGGAACCGACCTGTGGGTCGGCACCGGAGTACCAGGGGGTCGGGCCGTCAGCCGAACCGTCGATCGACATGCGGCACTTGTAGCCGGTCGGCGGCTCGTAGGCATTGGCGAACGGGCCGCCGGGCGGATCGTCCAGAGCGATCGTCTCGGTGGCGAAAGCGCTGCAGCCCTGGAAGTAGAAGTCCCAGTATCCATCCGTGCCGAGCACCTGGTGGAAGGTGTCGTCACCGGCGGCACCCGAGTAGCAACCGGCGGTCTTGTCGGCCACGCCCGTGTAGACGAGGGGCAGGAGCGGCGGAGCCGTCGTGGTGGTGGTGGACGTCGTGGTCGTCGTCGGCGGCACCGTGGTCGAGGTGGTCGTCGTCGTCGAGGTCGTCGAGGTCGTGGACGTGGTGGTCGTCGTCGGCGGCTCCGTGGTGGTGGTCGACGTTGACGTGGTGGTCGTCGTCGGCTCGGTGGTCGTCGAGGTGGACGAGGTCGTCGACGTGGTCGCCTCGGTCGTGGTCGTGGTGCCCGTCGGGCACGGAGCACCGAACCACTGCTGGGCAGCGACGGGGTCGATGAGCTGACCGTGCTGCAGCGGGTTGTCGATCGTCTGCGGCGTCGAGCCGGTCAGCACGTCGAACTGCACCGCACCGCAGCCCTTCGTGAACGTCACGGTGACCGTGCCGGCCTGGCTCAAGGTGAACGGCACCACCTTGAACAGCTCCTGCGGCCACGCCTGGCCGTTGTTCGGCATCGCGTAGATGACGGCCTTGGCATCGAGCGGCGTGCAGAGCGGCGCGATCACGTTGATCGTGACCACGAACGACGTGGCGTCGGAGTTGGCGAACGTGTTCAACGCCGAGTCCGAATCGAGACAGGGCGCCGACTGGTCGGCCGCCGGCGTGACGACGACCGAGACGTCGGACGTGGTGATCGACGGCGGGGCCGTGTTCGTTGGGGTGCAGCCGGCAAGGGTGACGGCGAACCCGCTGAGGACAGTGGCAATTGTTGTGAACGTTCTCCAGCGCATGACGTGAACGTACCTCGCACCATGTGGCGACAGCAAGTGATTCGGGTGGGCATTTGCCCTGATTCGGGCGGGTTTCCCTGCTCAGGGCTGGGGCGGCGAATCCTCGCAACGAGGCACACCCGTGGGGTGTTCGGGCTCCTCGCCTCGCAGCTCGGCCACGAGCTCGATCAGCTCAGCCATCGTCGAATCGGCAATCTCGCGGACCACGTCCGGCGGCGGGTCGGTCACCCCACCGGCGAGGCCCAGGGCATCGATCGGCGCACCGATCCTCACCTCGACGCGCGGACGGCGGATCACGTTCGCCATCAGCCGCAGCAGGATCCGCCGCCGACCGACCACCTCGTGCGCGCCGACCATCGCGACGGGCACGATCGGCGCACCACTCCGCAAGGCCAACCGGACCGCGCCCGTCTTCGCCCGCTCCGGCCACATCGCCGGGTCACGCGTGAGCCGACCCTCGGGGTACAAGCCGACCGCCTCGCCATGCGACAGCGCCTCGACCGCAGCATCGAGCGAACCCGCCGCGTCCTTCGTGCCCCGCGACACCGGGATGAAGCCGAGACGTCGACCGAGCCACCCGACGACGGGCACCTTGAACACCCCCGCCGTCGCCAACATCCGCAACGACCGGCCCTGCCGACGACACGCCAGCACCAAGAGCACACCGTCGGCGTAGCTCGTGTGGTTGGAGATCACGATGACCGCCCCGTCGGGAAGACGGCGCGCCACCTCGGCGCGGCCGCGTTGGCGCTCCACCTGCAAGCGGCTCGTCGCCGTGACGAGCCCGCCGAACACCGCCGCGAGCAGCGCGTAGATGATCGCCCCGGTCCGGCCCGGGTGCCGCCAGTTCGCGCTCACCCCTCGCTCCCGTCGCCACCTAGACGACCGAGCACGTTGCGCGTGATCTGCTCGATCTGTGGGTCCCGCGCTGCGAGGCCGTGCGCCCAGTCGGTCGACCCCGACGTCACCACCGTCGCGCCGGCGTCGTTCGTGTACGCACCCAAGACCGCATGGCCGTGCCGAATGCGGTCCATCGCCTCGGGCTCACGGGTGCCGAACACCCGCGAGGCGATGTACTCCAGCTCGCTCGGCTCGCCCGGCTTCGGCGGACGCGGGGCGGTCTCACGCGTGAAGTGCTGGGTCGGACACGTTCCGAGGATCTCGAACGTCGACGGCGTCCCGTCCTCGCCGGTGGCGTAGGGCAGCCCGTCCCGATACGTGAACACGCACCCGTCGCATTCGTAGCCGACCACCGTGGCGTCCACCCCGAGGACGTCGCCGTAGCCGAGACCGGTTCCCTCGAAGATCCAGTGGTCGGCACGGTGCACGGTGTAGCCGCCGAGGCCCGACGAGACGTTGCGTCCGATGCGGTGATACCCACCACGGGTGAACGACACGCCGGTCATCAGGTTCTCGGGACGCCCGACGAGCACGTCGGACCAGAACGTCGTGACCTCCGGCTCCCGGTCGGTGCCCAGCACCGGGTCGTCCTTGAAGAACCCCTTGTAGCCCACCATCACGTCGTGGTCGTCACCCTCGATGCGCACCTGCCACAATGACGTGTTGCCGGAGAAGAACGCGGCGTTGCCGCCGCGACCGATGAACGCTTCGACGGTGTCGCGCATGCCGGCCGACCAGTACTCGTCGTGACCGACCGACAGGTAGAGCCGGGCGCCGTCGAGCACCTCGGGGTGGTGTTCGAGATCGGCATTGGTACACACCGCAATCTCGAAGCCGGCTCGCTCGGCCCACTCGATGAACGGCAGCTCCCAGTCGGGCCACCCTGCGGATCCGGCATAGCCCGAGAGATGGTTGAGCATCAGGTACCCGACGTGCGCGGCGTTCTGCGGATCGGGAGCGCCCGTCCCCGTGACA
Organism: uncultured Acidimicrobiaceae bacterium; assembly: GCA_937868025.1. The sequence continues at coordinate 5,247 of CALMLJ010000387.1, read as the reverse complement.
CGTCGCCCCTTGCCGGGTGGCTTGTAGAGGTACCCCGGGGCCATCGGTCGCTGCATCGAGACCCGTGTGCCGCCGGTGTACAGGTTCGGCCCGCCGAAGTCGTTGTAGGCGTGCCACGTGTTCGTCGCGAGCGCCAACACGAGGCGCGCGTCGTCCGACGGTCGCACGACGAAGAACGCACGGTCGCGACGCACCTTGTCACCGACGTCGATCTCCATCACGACCTCGTAGTAACCCGATCGCCACGTCGGGTCGACGTCGATCGAGAGCGCCACCGGCCAACCGCAGCCCGTCGCCGCAGCATCCTTCGGCGTCTCGTGCTCCCCGGTCTCCACGGCATCGACATCGACCACGACCTCGCGGTCGGCGCCGATCCGTGCCACCTCGACCCGTACCGGTCGCCCGCCCGACGACGACATGTGGAGCCCCACCTGCTCACCGCCCACGGCCGACTCCGGCCAGCAGTACCCCGTCACCACCTCACGTCCCATTGCCCGAAGCTATCCCGAGCAATTTCGGACCGGGACGGTCCCGTCCATCAGTCGACGAGCGCCCGCTGCATCAGCACGAGGTCGAGCCACGTGTTGTGCTTGAAGCCGATGCTCGGCATCCGGGCGACCTCGACGAATCCGAGCCGCTCGTGGAACCGGATCGAGCCCTCGTTCGTCCCGTCGATGCCGGCGATCATCTGGGTCTTGCCGAGCCGACGAGCCCGATCGAACAGCTCCTCCATCAGCGCCCGACCCACGCCCGTTCCCTGCTGATCGCCACGCACGTGCACGGTGTGCTCGACGACGAACCGGTACCCGGGCCACTTGGTGATGTCGCGGAAGTCGCCGAACGTCGCGAATCCGACCAGGTCACCCGCCGAGTCCTCGGCCACGAGCAGCGGATAGCCGGCACTCTCCTGCTTGCGGAGCCATGCCCGTCGCTCGTCGACCGTCTCGTGACGCTCGGTCCACGTCGTCGTCGTCGTGTCGATCAGCGCGTTGCTCAACGCAGTGACCGCCGACAGGTCGGCGTCGGTCGCGTCCCGGATCACAGCCATGCCGAAGGGTAGGACCTCGACGCTCAGGGCCACACCACCAGGCGGTGCGGGAGGTCCATGGCCCCCACGAACTCATCACCGACCGCCCGGAAGCCACACCGCTCGTAGAAGCCGAGCGCGGTACTCCGAGCCGCCGCCCAGATGCGCGGGCCGTCGCCCGACACCACTGCCTGGGCGGCCGTGATGAGGAGCTCACCGATGCGCTCGCCCTGCCGTTCGAACGCCACCGCCATCAGGACCAGATGGACGTCGACATCGACGTCGCCGAACCGCCGAGAATCGCGTACGAGGGACACACAGCCGACGACCCCGCCCGATCCGTCGCGCGCCGCGAGGTGGACCGTATCGGGGTCGTCGTCCGCCACGTGGGAACTCGGCGGATCGTCACGTCCGTCACGGAGCACCTGTCGCCGAAGGTCGAGGAGGTCGGCCGCGGTCGCGGGTCCGATCGACACCGTCACGGGAACGCCCGCTCGACGAACTGCCTCCGACCCTCGTCCAGGATCCAGTCGTGCCCGTACTCCACCAACGGTCGAGCCACCATGCCGAACCCACGCAGCAACGGATTGGCCGGGCGAAGTGCCGACACCAGCCGGGCGCTCGAGCCCTCGGGGTGGTCCTCCAGGGTCAACCTGGCCGTCCCCTCGACGTCGCCGGTGACGGTGGTGTCGACCAACCGGCCGGCCTCGACCCGGTCGAAGCGGATCGCGAACCTGACCATGTAGGGAAGCGGGGGTGAGACCGCGCACGTCCACGTTGCTCCCACCTCGATGGGGTCGCCGGCGTCGAACGACCGCAGCCACGGCCACCAGGTCGGGTAGTCGTCGGTCGCGCTGATCCGTTCCCACAGATCGTTCCGGGACACCTCGAATCGCCAGCTCCGATCGGACTGGAAGGCGGCAGGCACCGACCCAGTCTCGTCCGCGAACGCACCGACCGCTCGCCGAAGCTTCAACGCCCGTTGGCCTGACGTTCGCCGAGCGGTCCACCCCGATCCGTAGGTTCGCCCCAATCACCGCCCCTGCTCTCCGCAGGACAGCTGAAGGGATCCCCAATGTCCATCGATCTGCGCCGCAGCCTCGCGGGAGGCCTCGTTGCCCTCACCGCCGTGGTTGCACTGTCCGGCTGTTTCCCCGACCCCCAGCCCCTGCCACCGACCGAGACGACCACCACGACGACGTCCACCACCACCACCACCTCGACGACGACGTCCACCACCACCACGACGGCCCCGGCGCCGGTGTTCACCGTGAAGATCAACGAGATCGAGTCCAGCGGCGGAACCCCCGGCGACTGGGTCGAACTGATCAACCTCGGCCCCGACGCCGCCGACGTCTCGGGGTGGACCGTCGTCGACAACGACATCACCCACACCCCTGCGGCCCTCCCCGCCGGGACCGTGATTCCCGCCGGCGGCTACTACGTCGTCGAGGAGTCGCTGCTGGGCTTCGGGCTCGGCGGCGCCGACTCGGCCACGCTGGCCAACAGCGGTGGCACCGTCGACTCGTACTCGTGGACGGCCCACGCGTCGTCGACCTACGGCCGTTGCCCCAACGGCACGGGTGCCTTCGCCACGACCGCCTCGTCCACCAAGGGCTCGGCAAACCTCTGCCAGACCGCGGCGACCACCGTGAAGGTCAACGAGGTCGAGTCCAGCGGCGGGACCCCCGGCGACTGGATCGAGCTGATCAACACCGGGGCCAACGCCGCCGACATCTCGGGCTGGACCGTGCTCGACAACGACGACACCCACACCCCCGCAACCATCCCCTCCGGCACCGTCATCGCGGCGGGCGGCTACTACATCGTCGAAGAATCCGCCCTCGGCTTCGGACTCGGTAGCGCCGACTCGGCGCGGGTGTTCGACACCACCGGCACCATCGTGGACAGCTACAGCTGGACCGCCCACGCCGCGCTCACCTGGGGCCGCTGCCCGGACGGAACCGGCACCTTCGGTGCAACGAGCTCGACGAAGGGCGCCGCAAACGCCTGCGTCGTCGGACCCACCACGACCCCGTGGCCCGGTGGCTCTGCCATCCAGACCGTCGACGTCGCCGGCACCTTCGGCACGAACATGAGTGGCATGATCTACGAGGGTTCCGGAACGGCAACCCCCGGCACGCTCTGGGCCGTGAGGAACGGACCCGGCACGCTCCACCGTCTCGTCTCCGACGGCACCACCTGGGCGCCCGACTCCGGCGACTGGGCCACCGGCAAGGCCCTCCGCTACCCCAACGGCCTCGGCAACCCCGACGCCGAGGGCGTCACGTTCACCGGCGCCGGGTCGGCCGGCGGCATCTTCGTCGCCACCGAACGCAACAACGACGCGAACGGCGTGAGTCGCAACAGCATCCTCCGCTTCGACCCGAACACCGCCGGCACGTCGCTGACCGCCACCAACGAGTGGAACCTCACCGCCGACCTCCCCGTCGTCGGACCCAACCTCGGCATGGAAGCGATCACCTGGGTCCCCGACACCGAGCTCGTCTCGGAAGGTTTCGTCGATCAGGTCACCGGGACCGCGTACAACCCCGCCACCTACGCCAACCACGGTGACGGCCTGTTCTTCATCGGACTCGAGGCCAACGGCACGGTGTACGCCTACGCACTCGACCTCGTCGGCGGTGGCTTCACCAAGGTCGCCACCATCAGCTCCGGATTCACGGGCGTGATGGACCTGCAGTACGACCGCGACCTCGAGAACCTGTGGGCCGTGTGTGATGACGGCTGCCAGGGTCGCTCGACGGTGCTCGGCGTCAACGCCTCCGGGGCGTACACACCCGGCGCGATCTACGACCGCCCGTCGTCGATGCCGAACATCAACAACGAGGGCTTCGCCATCGCCGCCGCCACCGAGTGCGTCGCCGACCGCAAGCCGGCGTTCTGGTCCGACGACAACAACACCGACGGCAACGCCATCCGCTCCGGCACGATCTCCTGCTCGACGCCGGTCTCCTGACCGGCGAGTGCTGAACAGCACCCCTGGGTGCATCGACGGGCCCGGCGTCGCGTGCGACGCTGGGCCCGATGACGAACACGGTCGAACGCCCCTCCCTCCGACCGGACTGGCGACGATCGGGCCTGGTGCTCCTCGTTGGCACCCTGGCGCTGATGTGGCTCGTGCAGCTCGTCGACGAGGTGGCGTTGAACGACCGCTTCGAAGGCGACGGCATCCACCCCCGGCACCTCGACGGACTCCTCGGGATCGTCTGGTCCCCGTTCCTCCACAGCGGGTTCGCTCACCTCCTCGCCAACAGCATCCCGTTCCTCGTGCTGGGTGGCCTGGTGGTCGCCCACGGCCGGATCCGCTGGATCCAGGTGACCGTCTTCGTGATCGTCGTCGGCGGCGCGCTCACGTGGCTGCTCGGTCGCACGGCGAACCACATCGGCGCCAGCGGCCTCGTGTTCGGGTACTTCGGCTACCTCATCGGATCGGCGTTCGTCCGCCGCAACCTCACGGCGATCGTCACCGCGATCATCGCCGTCGTCGTCTACGGCGGGCTGATCTTCGGATTCGTGCCCCGAAGTGGAGTGTCGTGGGAAGGCCACCTGTTCGGCGCGATCGCCGGACTGGCGTTCGCCATGCTCGTCGGGCAGCGGCCGGATCCCTCCGAGACCGACTGAGGAGCCGAGTCAGGCCGCCGATGCGGTCAACACCAGCGGCTCGCCGCGGGTGACCACCACGGTGTGCTCGAACTGCGCCGTCAGGCTGCAGTCGGGTGTGCGGAGGGTCCACCCGTCGGGATCCTCCATCACGAACGTCGCACCAGTCGACAGGAACGGTTCGATGGCGATCACGAGCCCTTCCCACAACTTGGTGCGGTCACCACGCTGCTCGACGTTCGGAATGGACGGCTCCTCGTGGATGTGCCGGCCGACGCCGTGCCCGCACAGGTTCTCGACCACCGAGAACCCCGCCGAACGCGCCCGCTTCTCGACGGCGCGACCGAGGTCGCTGACCCGACGGCCGGCGCGTGCAGCGCGCATCGCGTCGCGTTGCGCCGCCTTCGTCGCCTCGAGCAGTCGTTGGGCGGTCGGGGTGACCGAACCCACCGCGACGCTGATGCCGGTGTCGGTCCAGTAGCCGTCGAGCTCCGCCGACACGTCGATGTTGACCAGGTCGCCGTCGCGCAGTCGCCGCGTGGTCGACGGGATGCCGTGCGCCGCCTCGTCGTTGATGCTGATGCACGTCGACCCGG
>CALMLJ010000386.1 GCA_937868025.1 uncultured Acidimicrobiaceae bacterium | reverse complement strand
TCGCGGGGCGAGACCGCGATGTAGGTCGCCGGTGCTCGGTCCTTCATGGTCGTCGGCCGTCGGTCGTGGGCGAATGGAGCAAGTCGACCTCAGGCCGTGCGCCGCTTGGACGGTGTCTTCGCGGCAGGGGGCGTTGACGTCGCTGCCCTCTTCGCCGTCGCCTTCTTCGCGGGCGTCTTCTTGGCCGGTGCAGGCCGCTTCGTTGCCGGCGCAGCTTCGTCGGCTTCGTCTGCCGCGGCGGGCGCGAGCGCAGTGGGGTGGCGGGTCCGAGCGGCGCGGGAGGCCTCGACGGAGGCCTGCAACGCGTCCATGAGGTCGATCACGTTGGCGCTCGCCGCGGCGGGCGCCTCCGCGGCCGTGAGGACGAGGCCCTCCGCCTTCTGCTCGATCAGTTCCATGACCCGACTGCGGTAGGTGTCGTGATACTGCTCGGGCAGGAACGGTTCGGACAGGGCGTCGATGAGCGATTCAGCCATCGTCAGTTCCTTGTCGGAGACCTCGACGTCGGCCAGACCGTCGAATTCGGTGAACTGGTCTCGCTGCGCCAGCTCGTCGGCGTACACCATCATCGACATCACCAGCGCACCGTCGAGCGGGCGGAGGACCGCAACGTGCTCCTTGGCCCGCATCACGAACCGCGCGATGCCCACCCGGTTGGACTCCTCCATCGCCCGTACCAACAGCGCGTACGGCTTGGTCGCGTCGACCGGGGCAACGAGGTAGGCGCCGTCGAAGTAGATCGGGTCGATCTCGTCGAGATCGACGAAGCACTCCAGATCGAGCCGGTGGGTGGCCTCGGTTCCGAGCGCTGCGAGTTCCTCGTCGGTGATGGTGACGTAGTTGCCCTTGGAGATCTCGTAGCCCTTGACGATGTCGCCGAACTCGACCTCCTCGCCGGTGACCTCGTTGACGCGCTTCTGCCGGATGCGCGCGCCGTTGCGTCCGTCGAGCTGGTTGAACCGGACCGGTCGCTCACTCGTCGCCGAGTACAGCTTCACCGGCACGTTCACGAGACCGAAGCTGATCGAACCCGTCCACACTGGTCGAGCCATCGCTGCACACTCCTCCCACACCCCGACGGCACACCCATCGCTGTCTGCTGCCACGATACGAGGTCATCGCCGTTGTTGCTCGGTTCGATTCCCACAGCATCCCGGTACCCTGACGAGCAGTGTTCGAGCCGGTCGTGAGTGATCAGTGATCGAGGAGCGGGAGTTCGAGGGGGTCGCCTCGAGTGTCAGCCGCGCCCGTTCATTCGCTGTCGCTGCATCGGGTGCCGACGCTCGCACGGCAGACGTGCTCCGTCTCGTGGTGTCCGAGCTCGCGACCAATGCGGTGCTCCACGCAGGCAGCGCGTTCACGGTCCGGGTGATCCGGGCCCGTGACCTGCTTCGCGTCGAGATCGCGGACCACTGCGTCGACCTCCCGACACCTCGCCAGCACAGCCCTCGCGCCGTCACGGGACGAGGCCTGTCGATCGTCGAGCAGATGGTTGCTCGATGGGGTGTCATCCCCGAGGTGTGGGGCAAGCGCGTCTGGTTCGAGCTGCGTCCGCCCGCCTGAGCCCTCGAACGTCACCGCAACGCGAACGAGGTGCACGCCGGAGCGTGCACCTCGGTTCGGAGAATTCGAATCGGATCAGGCGTTGCGGCGACGTGCGGCCAGCATGAACGACAGACCGATGAACACGAGACCGCCACCCATGAGGGCGATCGGGCCCGAGGTGGTCGTGCCCGTGACGGCGAGGCCGGCGTTGTTGTTGGACGAGGCGGGCACCGTGGTCGCAGCGAGCACCTGGCGGGGGATCGTCGTCGGGGCGACGATCGTCGTGGTGCCGAGGACCACGGCGGTCGTCGTCGGGGCAGCGGTCGTGGTCGGGGCAGCCGTGGTGCTCGCAGCCACGCAGTCGGGTGCGTTGCCGACGTGCTGGAAGGCCGTCTCGAGGTTGGCCGGGAACAGGAGCTGATGGTCGAAGCCGGTGTTGAGGACGGCCGGCGGTGCACCGGTCACGAGGTCGTACTGGACCCGGTCGCATTCCTTCTTGAAGACGATGAGCGTGTCACCGGCCTCCTGGATGCTGATGTCCTTCGTCTCGTTCAGCTGCTGAGGGAACGTGTCGCCGTTGGACGGCATGGTGTACACGACGGCCTTGGCCGTGAGCGGCTCGCACAGGGGAGCGGTGGCGCGCACGTTGAGCTGGAACGTCGTGGCGTCGGAGAAGGGCTGTACGACCACGGTGCCGTTCAGGATCGCAACGGAGGCGGGAACGCAGTTGCCGCCGACGCCCGACGGGGTCTGGGTGACGGTGATCACGTTGCCCAGCGTCTGAGCGGTCACGTCGTCGGTCGTCTGCCCGCTCGCGCCCAACGGCGTGAGAAGGAGCGCGAGACCAGCGGCGACGGCACTCACGCCGACGGCAAGTCGGCTGGTGCCGACGGTGCGACGGCTCGAGGGGGTGTGGTTCTGCTTCACGTGGATCTCCCGGTAACTGAGTGCACTAGAGCGTGACAAATCATCCAGAACAGTGCAAGGAGGGTTCTTTTACCCTGAAACACACTGAAATGCCTGCCGACGGTGCTCCACGACGCGTTCGAACGTGTCGGCGCCTCGTGAAGCAGCCAGGCTAGTGGGCCGAATGGCCCGGTTGGGCAATGGTCGCGGAGTTTCGGTCACATGTCACCCCATGTCACCGTTCCCGCCACATGTCAGCCATGTCGACGGCGTTCGCACGAAGTCGCTTGGACGTGATGCCTCGGTGGTCGAGGTACTCGGTGGCAAGCGCCAGGGCGGTCTCCGACGCAGCCGCCTCGCACTCGGCCGCCGACCGGTCGTCGTCGGCATGTTCACGGACCTCGAAACGGAACGAGAAGGCGTGGAGGCGGGGTTCGTAGGTGAAGGTCCCCTCCCGCGTGTACGACGACACGAAGATGTCGTGGGCGTCGGCACGGGCAATCAGTTCGTCGCGCACCTCCGACGAGAGGTCCGAGAACTCGCCCCGCACGACGACCCGGAAGATGTGCAGTCCCATGACGTGGAGTTCCTTGATCCGATGTGGCCACCGATCCAGTTGACGGCAGCCGCATCGAAGCTAGAGGGTGGAGCCATGGGGAGACGTCGGATTTCAATGCTCGCAGGGGTCGTCACGGCAGCGGTGCTCGCCGCAGGGTGCGCGCCGGAGGTACCGCTCACGTCGTTCCCGGGGGGCGGCGGCCCGGCCGTCGTGACGACGGTCCCGCCTGACACGGTCGGCCCGCTGCGCATGCGCGGCGCTGACCTCGTCGACGCCACCGGGCGGGTGGTGCTGCTCCACGGGATCAACTCGGTGGCCAAGTCGGCGCCGTTCATCTCCACCTTGGAGGCCGGTGGTCTCGGCCCCGCCGAACGGGCCTACCTGGTCGGCAGCGGACTCAACGCCGTTCGCCTCGGGGTGAGCTACGCGGCGCTCATGCCGACCCCGGGCGACATCGACGAGGCCTACCTCGACACCGTCGTCGAGGTCGCCGACGCCCTCGCCGCGGACGGGCTCTGGGTGCAGCTCGACTTCCATCAGGACGTGTTCCACCTCATGCCGGAGTGGGCGACGCCGCCCGACGCGCTCGCGCTCTCCGCCGATCCGCCCGAGCTCCTGTCCTTCATCGGGTGGGCCGCCGCGTATGTCAGCCCGCGCTCGCTGCGACAGTGGGACGCGTTCTTGGCGGCCGAACCGTTCGTCGAGGGGCGCAGTGTCGTCGCGTGGTTGGGAGATGCCGCGGCCGCGCTCGCCGCACGTGTCGCGGACCGCGACCACGTCATCGGTATCGAGCTGCTCAACGAGCCGTTCTCCGGATCCGCGTTCCTGCGCTGCATCCTCGAGGGCTGCGGCGACGTCGAGGGTCAGCTGGCCGACCGATACGCCGAGATGGTCACGGCCATCCGCGCCGTCGCCCCCGAGATGCCCATCTGGCAGGAGCCGTTCGCTCCCACCGGCTACGTGGCCCCCGGCGGACTCCCGTCCCGTCCGGTGCCCGCCACCTCCGACGGTGCCCAGGTGGGTCTGGCCTGGCACCTGTACTGCCACGACACCGATGGCGGCAAGGTCGAGGAAGCGCCGCCCGCCACTGCGATCTTCTGCCGTCAACGATTCGCGAGCGGCTTCGACAACGGCGCCGCGATGGCCGCAGCACTCGACGGACCGCGGCTGCTCAATGAGTTCGGTGCCTCGCGCAACCCCCTCGATGCCACGCTCGTCACCCGGTTCGCCGACGAGCAGTTCGTGTCGTGGATGTACTGGCACCAGCCCGCCGGAATCACGGGTCTCGACTCGGACCTCCCCGACGAGGTCGAGACCCAGATCGTGCGTGCGTATCCGCAGGCGACGGCGGGGACCCCACGCGCCCTCTCCTTCGACCCGGTCACCGGTGCGTTCCAGTACCGCTACACACCCGATCCGGCGATCGAGGCGCCGACGAGCATCGTCGTTCCGGCGCGGGCGTACCCCGCGGGCTATGACGTGGTGGTCGAACACGGCACCGTGACGTCCGCGCCGCAGAGCGGTCGGCTCACGGTCGTCGCCGACGCGAGCGGGTCCGACGTCGTGGTGAAGGTGACGCGCCGTTGACCGAGCCAAGCTGCGAGGTCTGCGGGCGGGCTCCGGCGATCCACATCTACGCCAGCATGTACAGCGGCCGGATCCTGTTGGGCGACGAGCTCTTCTGGAAGGGAGATGCCTGCCGACAGTGCGCGACGTGCCAGTACCGCGCCGGTCTCTCCCACTGCCTGTGGGCCGGCTGGTGGGCACCGGTGGCGCTCGTGGTCAACCCCCGGATGATCTGGCGGAACGCCAAGGGCCTTCGCGACGCGAAGCGCATGCCCGAGCCGGTCGGCGTGCCCTTGGCCGAGCCGCTCGATCCTGGGCGTCCGGTGTTCCGACGGCCCGCCGCGGTCGTCGGGATGCTCATCCCGCTCGTGGTGGTCGGAGCGATCGTCGCCCTGGTGCTCGCGGTGACCGGTACCCGCCGGATCGACGAGTTGGCAGCGGGTGACTGCCTCGATCTCCCGGTCGGGCGGACGATCGAGCGCGCCGATCCCATCGACTGCGACGATCCCCACAACGCAGAGGTCACCGGCGTCATCGCCGCCGGCAAGGTTCCGTCGCTCGGCGACTTGTGTGCCCGTCAGACCACCGCCTACCTCGGCACCGACGAGGGAGTCGACGGTCTGCAGCCGGCCGCGATCCGCTATGGCGTCGACGGCAAGACGAGCGTGATCTGCCTCGTCACCTCCGACGACGGTTCCAGGTTCAGCGGCAGTCGACGCGGCGCTGGACGCTGAGCGCTGAACGCTGGGCGGCGGTCAGGCGCGATCGCCGGCGCGCTCTCGCCACGCCCGGGCGAAGGGCAGGCGCCACCCGTGCGGCACCGTGAGGTCGTTCATGGCCTCGGGCCCCCACGTCCCCGGCTTTGTACTCGTGCACCGGCGGGGGGTTCTCGATCAGCGGCTGGGACACCTCCCACAGCCGCTCGATGCCCTCGGCGCTCGTGAAGAGCGTCTGGTCGCCCATCATCGTGTCGAGGATCAGACGCTCGTAGGCCTCGAGCACGTTCACCTCGTCCGCCGTCTCCTTCAGCGCGAACTGCAGGCTCAACTTGTCGAGCACCATGCCGGGTCCGGGCCGCTTGCCGTAGAACGACAGTGACATCTTGGAGGAGTCGGCCAGGTCGAACGTCAGGTGGTCGGGGCCCTTGCTGCCCACGCCGGACTCGGCGGGGAACATGCTCTTGGGCGGCTCGTGGAACGCGATCGACACGATGCGGGCGCCCTCGGCCATCTCCTTGCCGGTTCGCAGGTAGAAGGGAACGCCGGCCCAGCGCCAGTTGTCGATCTCGCACTTGAGCGCCACGAAGGTCTCGGCGTCGGAGTCATCGGCGACGCCCTTGTAGTTCTTGTATCCCTCGTACTGGCCGCGGACGACGTTGTTGACGTCGATCGGGAGCATCGAACGGAAGACCTTGTTCTTCTCCTCGTTGATGGCCCGGGGTTCGAGCGCCGTCGGAGGTTCCATCGCGACGAAGGCGAGGATCTGGAAGAGGTGCGTCACGACCATGTCGCGGAAGGCGCCCGCCGTTTCGTAGAACGCAGCGCGGGCCCCGACCTCGAGGGTTTCGGGAACATCGATCTGGATGTGGGCGATGTGCTGCCGGTTCCAGATGGGCTCGAACAGGCCGTTCGCGAAGCGAAACGCAAGGATGTTCTGGGCCGCCTCCTTGCCGAGGAAGTGGTCGATGCGGAAGACCTGCCGCTCGTCGAACACCTCCTGCACCACAGCGTTGAGCGACTTGGCGCTCTCGAGGTCGGTGCCGAACGGCTTCTCCATGATGATCCGGGCCCGCTCCGCGAGGCCGGCCTCGCCCAGTGTCTGGACGACCGCCTTCGCGGCGTTGGGCGGGATGCTGAGGTAGTGGAGGCGCCGCGGTTCGCCGCCGAGTTCCTCCTCGGCCGCAGCAACTGCGGCCTTCAGTCCCTCCGGGCCGGCCGCCGACGACACGTAGCGGAGCTGGCTGCTGAACAGCTCCCAGTCGTCGAGTGAGATCGTCTGACGGACATGCTCGCCACACGCCTTGCGGGCAACGGCCACGAACCCGGCGTCGTCGATCTCCTCGAGCGACGTGCCGATGATCCGCACCTGCGGAAGGAGACCCACCTGGCTGAGGCGCAGGAGGCCGGGAAGGAGTTTCCGCTTCGACAGGTCACCCGTCGCCCCGAACAGCACGATGACGTGGGGTGGACGTGGCGGCATGCGCATCGCCGTCGGTTCGACCGGCTCCGTGGAGGGGTGGGGGGCGGCCGGGAGGGACGGGGAAGGGTCCATGTCGGTCAAGTATGCCCACG
>CALMLJ010000385.1 GCA_937868025.1 uncultured Acidimicrobiaceae bacterium | reverse complement strand
CGGTCGAACACGTCGGGGCGGTCGACGCGGACCCCGATGAGTGAGTTGATGTCGAAGAACCTCCGGTACGACAGGTCCTCGAGGCTGGTCTGCCATCGGGCGAGCCGGTAGGGCTGCGCCTCGATCAGCGTGTCGAGGGTGTCGACGTCGGTACTGACGCGCTCGAGCGTGGCGGTCAGCGCCGTCGCGACGTCGGGATCGGCGAGGGCCGCACCGACCTGCCGCCGGAGGTCCGGCTCGACGCGTCGACGGGTCGCCAGTTCGTCGGGGTCGTGGGGGAGCGACCACCCCGGCAGCGTTTCGATCTCGGCCGCCAGTTCCGCGAGCGGCGTCGAGCCGGACGCACGGAGCAGCGGCGCGAGCGAACTGAGCTCCAGGGGCGTTGTCGTGCTCGGGTGGACCAGCACGACTTCGGGCATCCCGTGGACGTCCTCGATCGCCAGCGAGAACGCCGACTGTTCGAGTTCGCGGCCGTAGTGATCGCCGAGCACGGGGAGCAACAGTCGACCGCGCAGCCGCCGTTCGGGAACGTCCCAGTCCAGGTCGAACCATCCGGCGTCCGCGCTGGCGGGACCGTTGCGCAAGAGGTCCCACCATCGGGCGTTGCGGTCGTGGTCGGTCGCCGCGTGGTTCGGGACGAGGTCGATCATGATCCGGAGCCCTCGTTCCGCCGCCGCTTCCGACAGCGCGACGAACGCCGCGTCGCCGTCGGCTCCCGTGGCGCTGAGCACCGGGTCGACGACGTTGGGGTCGACGACGTCGTACCCGTGGGTACTGGCGGCGGCCGCGGTGAACACGGGGGACAGGTAGAGGTGGGAGACGCCGAGGTCGGCGAGCGGGTCGAGCCACCGTTCCCGCACGTCGTCGAGGGTCAGGCCGTCGCGGAGCTGGAGGCGGTACGTGGCAATCGGCGGATGGGAACGGGGCGGCCGTGGGGGTGGAGACGTCATCGTGGCTCGGCTCTACCCGCGATCGGCGGAGTTGAGCCGCGACGGGCCCGCGGCGAATGCCTCAGGCGGGGGACGAGCGCGCCGATAGGACCAGGTGATGTCCCCCGACCCCGAGGAGCGGTTCGACCGGCTGGTTCGGCTGACCGCGCGCACGTTGGGCGCTCCGGTGTCGCTCGTGACCCTGGTCGGGGCCGATCAGCCCCGGGTCACGGCCCGGGTCGGCGTCCCCGCCGGCGAGTTGCCCTCCGGCGGATCGTTCTGTGCCGCTGCTGTGGCCGCGGCGGTGGCCGCTGCTGGGGAAGGACCCCGCAGTGACCTGTTCGTGGTCGAGGACGCCCGCCTCGATCCCCGATTCGCCGACGACGACCTCGTCGTCGGTCCGGCACAGGTCCGGTCCTACGCCGGCATCGTGCTCCGCAGTCCCGACGGCGTCCCTGTCGGGACCCTCTGCGTCCTCGACCGCTGTCCCCGCCGGTTCGACGACGACGACCTCCGGGCGCTCGGCGACCTCGCGGCGCTGGTCGAGGCCGAGTTGGGCCACGGCGACGTCGAGGAACTCGTCGGTCAGCTCGTGGCGGCCCGCCAGGCGGCGGAAACCGTCGCGGCGCGGCTCCGCCTGGCCGCCGACGCTTCTGGCATCGGAACCGCGCTCTTGGACCAGGACGGCGCGCTCCTGTTCGCGAACCCCGCGTTCGCCGCGGTGCTCGGTCGCGACCCCGAGGGACTGTTGGGGCGGTCGATCGACGAATTCCTCATTCCCCACGACGGTGTCGCGGCGGCCGGTCTGGTCGACGACCTGCGCGCCGGGACGACCACGCTGATCTCCTACGAGGGTGACATCGTCGCCACCGGGCTCGACGACGACGGAGCGTCGGTGCCGGTGACGCGCCGTATCGCCCGCGTGCACCGCGGTCGTATGGCGACGTCGGAGGGTGGTGACGCCGAGCTCGTCCAGATCGAGGACATCACCGCACAGCGCGATCTCGAACATGAGCTCCGCCGCAGCGAGGCCGAGGCGCGCGCCGCGCTCGACGCCCTCGATCAGGGTGTGTTCCTGATCGACCGCGACGGCAACATCCGTCGCGCCAACCCGGCGGCCGAACGGATGACCGGCTACACCGTCGCCGAGATGAGAGCGCTCTGGTTGAGCGGCAACTGGGAGACCGGCGACGAGCACGGCAGGACCATTCCGATGTCGGAACGTCCGGTCGTGCAGACGATCACGACGGGCGAGGCGGTGCTCGGGCGCATCGTGAGCTGGCGCCGCAAGGACGGGGAACGGGCCCTCATCCGCCT
>CALMLJ010000384.1 GCA_937868025.1 uncultured Acidimicrobiaceae bacterium | reverse complement strand
GCCAGAAGCGGGCGATCGTGTCGGTGTGGGTGTAGCTGAAGACGTGGCCGACGTGCAGGGAGCCCGAGACCGTGGGCGGCGGAGTGTCGATCGAGAAGACCGCGTCGCGGGTGGCGGTGCGGTCGAACGCGTACGTGCCCTTCTCGGCCCACACCGCTCCCCACTTGGCCTCGAGGCCTTCGAGGCCCGGCTTCTCGGGTGCGGCGGGGGTGGATCTCGGTGTGGGCGCGGTACTCATAGCGCCGCTCAGGTTAGTGGTGGCCCGCCCGGGGATTCGGCGGTGGAAATCGGCCACCCGTCGCCGCGTCGCGGCGTCGGCCTCGAGGGACGCGGAATCCTGCAGGGGTGGCGGCGGGACACAGCGACACGTGCGACACTCGTCGCGGCCTCCGAGGAGTCAATTCTCCGACGTCGTTCGTTCGCCGTTCATTCACCTGTCGCCCGGATGCGACCGTCGTCATTGATTGTTGAGCCCAGCGAACGCTCGCAGATTTCTGCTCAACTCCGTGAGTCATACGGCCGATAGTTCTTTCGAGGGTGCAGACATCCACCCTCAACCGGCACCCAGGTCCTCGGTCCCGAACGGCAAGGCCGCAACGGTGAATGAGCGCGGTGCTGTCGGTCACGGTGATCTTCGAGGCAGAAGCCGAGAACCGAAATGTCTGTTTCACGCCCGAACCGGCGCGCGGCGCGAGCGGCGCTCGCTGCGTTCGCCGGAGCCCTTTTGATCGTTTCGGTCACGCGTCTCGAACCCGACCGAGAACCGATCGAGATCGTGGTCGGTTCCGGCGGCGTGCGATCCGCCAGGTTGTCGGACGACCCGTCGCCCGTGCCTCCGCCGGCGGACGATCGGGCGGATGACGACCCGATGGTGCGGTCGGCGTCGACGACGACGATCCGGGTGGAGCTCGGGGGCGGGGTGGCGATCGAGCGCGCTCCGCGCCTTCCCGGGCAACTCTTCTCCGAGGACATCGTGACGCTGCTCGAGGAGTATCGCCGGGGGGCGTCGGTCTCCCAACTCGCCAAGAAGTACGAAATCAGCAAAGCGCTCGTGCGGAGCTACGTCGCCTTCTGGGGGGGGGCCGCCGGGGAAGTGGGTCAGTGACGACGACGCCATCGGCGGGTGCCGGAAGCTCGAAGTCGGCCGGCCCAGTGCGCGGAAAGCGGTAGGTCGAGAATGAGCAACCCAACGAAGACCAAGAGCAAGGGAGCCGATATGGCTGACGAACCGACCGGGGCATTGCACTCCAAGCTTCCTCGTGCCCGCCGGTCAATCGGGGGAATGGCGTCGCTCGCGTGCGTCGTCTCCGGGGTGGTCCTCGGGCTCCCGAACCAGCCTGCCGAGTCGGCCGTGAGCGCCATCACGGTCACCCAGGTCGCCGGACCGGGCGGCGGCGCGTGCCTTCCGGCGATGTTCGCGGCGACCGCCGACGTGACGCTGACCTCCGACTCGTTCTCCGTGTCCATCGTCGCCAGCGCACCGATCTGCGACGCGGTGACGGCCGTCATCTACTCGATGCCGGTTGATGATCGATGGCCCTGGCCTCAGCGCAAGGTCGAATCGAAGACCTTCTCGATCCAGCCCGGCGTGACGACGGTGGTGTTCGCTCGGGGGTGCGCACCCGTCCAGTTCGACGTGGTCACGGGTGACACGCCGTCCTCGATCGACCCGGTCATGGGGCCGATGCACGGCCCGCTGTTGTTCTGGTTCCCGTGGACCGGATTCCAGGACCGGGCCGGTCCGTGCGGCCCGGCATCTTCCAGCACGTCGGCCTCGTCCACGACGTCCTCCTCATCGTCCACGTCGTCGTCCACCTCCACCTCCACCTCGACGTCGTCCACGTCGTCCACGACCACCACGTCGACCTCGCCGTCCCCGACGACCACGGTCGGCACCGTCGTTCCTGCGGTGACAACGACCGTCCCGATCGCACCGACCCAGGTCACGGTGGCAACAGCGACGTCGGTTGCGTCCTCGTCCACCACGGACGTGCGCCCTGCCGTGCTCGCCGCGTCCACCTCCGCTGTGACCCCGTCGTCCACCGCCTCGTCCACCGTTCCAGGGGTCGGGGTGACGCGAGGGCTTGCGTTCACCGGTGGCTCGTCGGGGCCCCGTCTGGCGCTTGCCCTCGGCCTGCTCGTCGCTGGTGCTGTCCTGGCGATCCCGTTCGGCTCCGCCCACCGTCGGCGGTAGCGAGCGTCAGCCGAGCGGTGGGTGAGACCCCGGCTCGTCGCGTCCGGGTGCAGCGTCACCCCACGGATCGTCGGCGTCGACCAAGGCCTGGTCGGCGCCGAGTGGTCGACCCGCGTGACGGATCTCGCCCGGCGTGGCCGACAGGCGTGCCACGAGCCCTTGCATGGTGACACCGTCGACGACCGGCAGCGCGT
>CALMLJ010000383.1 GCA_937868025.1 uncultured Acidimicrobiaceae bacterium | reverse complement strand
TCGTCGACCCCGAGCTGGCGGAACGCCTCCCGGGCCGTCATGACGTAGCGCTCGGTCCGGTTCGGTTGGCCCTCGAAGTCGAGCTCGCCGAACTGCACGACCATGATGCCGTCGTCGGTCAGATGATCCAGGGTCTCCTTGATCATCTCGACGGTGTAGAGGTAGCTCTCCGACAGGACGAACGCCCCCGACGAGGCGGCGTTGTTGGCGGCATAGCTGTCCGGCGCCACGTACCACACGAGGTCGTAGCGGTCCGTGCTGCGGGCCAGGAACGAACGACCGTCGGCCTGGTGGATCGTGACGTTCGGAATCTCGTCGAGATGCCCGGTGAAGTCGGCGTACTCGTTCTCGAGCAGGCCGATGGTCACCGGGTTGAGCTCGACGCCCTCGATCTTCTTGCTGCCGAAGTGCAGCGACGCCAGGATCTCGTTGCCGCCGGCCGACCCGATGATCAGGGTGTGGTCGTTGTCGCGACCGAGCAGGCGGAAGGGGATGGCGCGGGCCTCCGTCTCGTAGCTCTCGAGCGTCGACGGGTCGCCGTTGTACTTGTGGATGCCGGAACCGTACGAACCGTCGTGCGCCAGGATCTTCGCGTCGGGGGTCGCCCCGATGACGTCGACACGGAAGACCGGACCCCACTCACTGAACTCCGGTGTCACCTGGGACTTCGTCGCCTCGGGCGTGACGTCGGGGAGCGACCCGTGCGCGATCACGATGACCAGGAGCGCGACGGCGACCGCGCCGGTGAGACCGCTCGTGACCGACCGGACCCGCTCGCTCGCCACGAGCCCGGCAAGCGCGAACACCAGGGCGGCGAGCATCACCACCGCCGGTGGCCCGAGCGAGCTGATGAACGGGATGGCCACGACGCAGCCGAGGCCGGCGCCGATGAGGTCGGCGAAGTAGAGCGTGCCCACGCGTTCGGCGGCGCGACCCAGGATCACCGAGATGATCACGCCCAGCGAGATGAACGAGGCGAACAGCACGAAGCTGATGAGCCCGAGGATCGCCAGGTTCTTGAAGGACGAGGCCGTGCCGTAGTCCCAGATCTTCACCGTGTCGATCGGGACCTTGGCCACGATGAAGTAGCCGACGGCCACGCTGACCGATCCCGTCAGGCCGCAGACCGACAAGATCCGCTCGGTGGTCGCGTCGCGCAGCCGCTTCGACATCGTGACGAGCACACCGCCCGAGCCGATGCCGAGGAGCGCGAGCCCCAGCACCAGGTACGTGTAGTAGTACCAGAGCTTGTAGGAGACGATTCGGGTGTAACCGACCTCCAACAGCAACCCCGCGAGGCTGACGAGGAAGATGACAGCGAGCTGTCGTTGGCGGCTGCGAGTCGGGGACGTCATGTGGGGAAGCGGTCCGCCGGCGGCGGTCAGCCGGCGTATCGCTGCTGGGCTTCGAGGATCTCCTTGCGCGCCGAATCGGCGCCTTCCCAGCGTCCGATCTCGGACTCCTTGCCGGGCTCGAGCGCCTTGTAGACCTCGAAGAAGTGGCCGATCTCGTCGAGGAAGGCCTGGTTGACGTCGTCGACGTCTTGGATGTGGTCCCAGCGGGGGTCGCCCGCGAGCACGCAGAGCACCTTGGCGTCGTCGCCGGCCTCGTCCTCCATGTGGAACACGCCGACGGGCCGCGCCCAGACGTGGCAGCCGGGGAAGGTTGACTCGCTCATCAGCACCAGCGCGTCCAGCGGGTCGCCGTCGCCACCGAGCGTGTGCTCGAAGAAGCCGTAGTCGGCGGGGTAGGTGGTGGCGGTGTAGAGGTACCGGTCGAGCCAAACCTTGCCGGTCTCGTGGTCCATCTCGTACTTGTTGCGGGATCCCTTGGGGATCTCGACGATCACTTCGACTCGAAACTCGTCACTCATAAGCCGGCAAAGCTACTTGCCAGTGCCCCGACCCTCCCAACGCGGGTCATCCTGCGAGCTCGATGCGCGGCCCCTCGCGGCGCTCGTCCGCACGTCTGCGCCGCCGAACTTCAGGCTGACGCCACTGGAAATCGGCGGCATAAGCCTGAAGTTCGTCATCCTGCGAGGAGCGACGACATCACGGCCCCGATGTGGTGGGCTTCCGTGGTCATCTGACGGTGGGTGAACCTCACCGTCGTGATCCCGTGGAGCAGACCGACCTGTTCGCGGCGCCGGTCCTCCTCGTACGCAGCGACCCGTAGGTGGAATCTTCGACCGTCGAGCTCCACGACCAGTTGATGTTCGGGGTACCAGAAGTCGACCCGGCCCCTGCCGTGCCCGAGCCAGTCGAAGGACGCCTGCCGTTCCGGGAGCTCGAGTTGGAGCCGTTCGAGGAGCCGCCAGAACATCGCCTCGAGTTCGGACTCCGTCGGGGGATCTTCGTCGAGCCGGCCGAGCACCGTTCGAACTCGACCGATTCCCGGCCGACCCCGACGGGCCAGCTCGGCGAACATCGATTCGATTCGGGCCACGGTCGTTCGACGAGTGATCACCTGATCCTCGATGCACCGCTGCAGCTTCGTCGGTCCGAGGACCTTGCCGAGGTCGACGAGCGTGCGCTCGACGTTGGTGAGTCGGAAGCCTCCGCGGCGAATGACGTGGTGGCCGGGAAGTGGGGACTGGTGGATCCGTACCCCGGCCAGCCGGTTTCGCGTTCCCGGCGGAACCGAGATCTCGACGCTCTCCTCATCGAGCCCGAAGGCCAGGACTCGGGCGGCTGCGAGGTGGCTCAGCGCACCCAACGGGAGCGCAGCGAGCGCGGCCTCGGCACGCAGCTCGAACGAGTCGGGCGTGGTCGACGACGTGTACACCCCCTCGTGGAGTCGGCGCCAAGAAC
>CALMLJ010000382.1 GCA_937868025.1 uncultured Acidimicrobiaceae bacterium | reverse complement strand
CACCTCGTGATCCTGGCCTTCCTGTGGTTGGCGTTCGCGGTGCTCACGGTCGTGGCGTTCTTCGCGATCCTCCTGACCGGCCGCTACCCGCGAGGCATCTTCGACTTCAACGCCGGTGTGCTGCGTTGGTCGTGGCGGGTGAGCTACTACGCATTCGGCGTCGCCGGCACCGACCGCTATCCGCCGTTCAGTCTCGGCGAGCATCCCGACTACCCGGCTCGGCTCGACATCGCCCCGCCGGACCAGCTGTCGAGAGGACTCGTCCTCGTGAAGTGGTGGCTGTTGGCCATCCCGCACTACCTGATCGTCGGTCTCATGGTCGGCACGACGGTGTCGAGCCGGAGCGGCGACCGGTGGGTCGATGTTCCGGTCACCGGCCTGGTCTCCTGGCTCGTCCTGGTGGCGGTGGTGACCCTCTTGTTCACCGGCCGGTACCCGTCGGGCATTCACCGGCTCGTCGTCGGCCTCCATCGTTGGGTGTTCCGCGTCGTGGCGTATGCGGCGCTCATGACCGACGAGTACCCGCCGTTCCGCCTCGACCAGGGCGACGAGGAACCGAGCGTGGACTCCGAGCCCGGAGCGCCCCCGTCGTGAAGCGGTGCAGCGTCGAGGGCGTCGCGACGGCGAGTGCGATTGCGGTGCTGGCCGCCGTGGGGCGTCGGCGCCACCTGACCTGGGGGTCGACGCCCGACGAGGTCGCCAGGGCACTGCCGGGTGACGAGCTCGTGCGGTCGCCGCACCTGACGTCGACTCGTTCGATCACGGTGCGCGCCGCAGCCGGGGACGTCTGGCCGTGGTTGGCGCAGATGGGGCAGGGGCGCGGCGGGTTGTACTCCTACGACTGGTTGGAGAACCTCGCCGGTTGCCAGATGCACAGCGCCGATCGGGTGGTGCCCGAGTGGCAGTCCGTGGAGGTGGGCGACCCGTTTCGCCTCCATCCCGATCTCGCCCTGCGCGTGGCCAGGATCGATCCCGGGGAGGCGCTGGTCGTCGAGGGGGGAGTGAGCCCCACCGGACAGGAGACCAGCGGTTCCGACGCGCCGTACGACTTCAGCTGGGCGTTCGTTCTCGTGCCGGCCGGCGCGGACACCACCCGACTGATCATCCGCGAGCGCTACCGGTATCACGCGGCCTGGGTGCGGTTGATGGTCGAGCCCATCTCGGTGATCAGCTGCGTGATGACCGAGCGGATGATGCGGGGGATCCGCGACCGAGCCGAGGGATGACGTAGCGGCTCGTAGCCGCCGGTCATCCGGCGCGTGGCACGAATGCCCCGACCACGGCTCAGCGCGAGCGGAGTACGCAGAACTCGTTGCCCTCCGGGTCGGCCAACACGACCCACGACGGTGTGCCCTGGCCGATGTCGACGTGGGTCGCGCCGAGGGCGACGAGTCGTTCGACCTCGGCGTCACGGTCGTCTGGCCGGAAGTCGAGGTGGAACCGGTTCTTCACGGTCTTCGGGTCGGGCACGTGCTGGAAGAGGATGCCGGGGAAGCGGTCGGGGCCCGACCGGATCTCCACGTCGCCGTCCTGGTCGACGATGATCTCGGTCCATCCGAGCGCATCGGCCCACCAGCGGGCCAGCGCGTCGGGGTCGTCGGCATCGATCACGAGCTGTTCCCAGGCGAGTGTCATGGTCACTGGCTACCAAATGAGCGCGGGCTCGCGCATGGCTGTCGGGGCCGCGATGGCGTCCCGATCGAACTGCGCTGGGTGATCCTTCCCGATCGGCCGAATCCGGACCCTCACTGTCACACCCATGTGCTTGACTGTTCCCATGGAGACGAACACCAGTTCGATACAGACGGAGATGGCCGAGGTGCTCGCGCCGCTGCGGTCCGTCCTGGCTCGGCTGGAACCGAACGACATCCCGCTGCCCGAGGTGGCCGGTATCTGGCAGCTGTTCTCCCTGGTGCGGCGTCTTGCCGGCAATGGCGAAACGTTGTTGGCCGGGCGCGTCGCCGAGGCGCGGGAGTGGGCGCGGTCGGGGTACGCGACTCCTGAGGAATGGATGGCGGCCAAGGCCGGCACGTCGGTGGGTGAGGCGCGGGGTCAGATCGCAACGTCGGAGCAGCTGGGGCAAGGTCTCGACGAGACGGCCGAGCGCATGCGGCAGGGGCGTCTCTCGCCGCAGCAGGCGGGCATCGTGGCCGACGCGGCTGCGGTCAATCCCGATGCCGAGCTCGAGTTGTGTGACCGGGCCGAGCGTGACAGCAACAAGAACCTCAGCGACGAGGCCCGTCGGCGCAAGGCGCAACGATCCGACGGCGACGATCGGGCTCGTCGGCACCACCGTGAGCGTCGAGCGCGGCGCTACTCCGACGCCGACGACAAGTCGCACCTGCACGTCGAGGGACCCACGTCGAAGCTCGCGGAGTTCTTCAAAGCCCTCGATCGCGAGACCGACCGGCGATACCGCGAGGCGACCAAGCAGGGGCGGCGCGAGGGCCGCGACGCCTACGCGTTCGATGCCTTCCTCTCGCTCGTCACCCAGGGAATCGCCGGCGATGCCGCGACGTCCTCGAAGCCGAAGCACCTGGCGATGATCCGAGTCGACCTCGATGCCCTCGTGCGGGGCCATGTCGAGGGGGAGGAGACGTGCGAGATCGCCGGGTTCGGTGCGATCTCGGTCGCCGAGGCCCGTGCACTGTTGAGCGAGTCGATCCTGTACCTCGTGTGCACGAAGGGCGTCGACGTCGTCAACCTCACGCACCTCGGTCGAGGCCCGAACCGGGTGCAGGAGCTTGCCCTCCTGTGGGCGTCGCAGACGTGCCAGGTCGCGGGGTGCTACCGAACCCACACGCAGTACGACCATCGGATCGATTTCGCCGAGACCCGGCACACCCGGGTCGACGAGACCGACCTGCTCTGCGTCCATCACCACAAGATGAAGACGTTCAAGGGCTACGCCCTCGTCGCCGGCACGGGCAAGCGACGCTTCGTCCCGCCTGGTGACCCCGACCATCCGGCCACGTCGGGTTCTGGTCCCGGCTCACCTCGGTCGGACGGGTCGTCTCCGGGGCCAGCGCAACCCCCGCCGCCGGAACCGTCGCAGGAACCGCCGCCGCCCTCGGAGTCGATCGAGGAGCGGATCGGCCGGCTCCGAGCGAGCGCCCAGGCCCGTCGACGACGGGCCGCCGGGCAGGGCGACCTGTTCGGGCTGGCGGAGTAGCCGGGTCCCGG
>CALMLJ010000381.1 GCA_937868025.1 uncultured Acidimicrobiaceae bacterium | reverse complement strand
ACTCGTGAACTCCAAGGGTGAGGTCATCGGCATCAACACCGCCGTCGCCGGAAGCGGCAACGGGACCACCGCGTCGAACATCGGCTTCGCCATTCCGATCGACACCGCCAAGACCATCGTCGAGCGGCTCCGCACGAGCGGCGGCTGAACCCTGGGCCGGGTCCTGCTCGATCGCGACGCGCGGCAGGAGCTGCTCGAGCCACCGCGGCAACCACCAGTTGCGGTCGCCGAGCAGCTCCATGCTCGCGGGAACGAGGACGAGCCGAACGATCGTGGCGTCGATGAGGACAGCGACGGCGAGCCCGAAGCCGATCAGCTGCACGGCCCGCAGGTCGGCCCGCAGGAACCCGCCGAACACGGCGACCATGATCGCTGCGGCAGCGGTGATGACCCGACCTGTCGACGCGAGGCCGTGCACGACCGATGAGCGGTTGTCGCCGGTCTCGTCGTAGCGCTCCTTGACGGCGCTGAGCAGGAAGACCTCGTAGTCCATCGAGAGTCCGAACACGATGGCGAAGAGCAGCATCGGCGCCCACGGCTCGATCGGGGCGCCGCTCTCGACGCCCAACAGCGACCCCAACCAACCCCACTGGAACACCGCGACCATCGCCCCGAACGCAGCCGCGATCGACAGCAGGTTCAGCAGCACGGCCTTCAATGGGACCAGCACCGACCGGAACACGATGAGCAACAGCAGGAACGAGCAGGCCAGCACACCGCCGATGAAGACCGGGAGCCTGGAACGGAGCGCCTCAGCGAAGTCGAGGTTGCTCGCCGTAGCTCCGCCGACGTGCGCCTCGACGCCAGCGCCGGGAATGACGTCGTCACGAAGGCGGTGGACGAGCTCCTCGGTCTGTGCGTCCTGTGGCGCCGTGGTCGGGATGACGGTGAGCACTGTCGTGCCGTGGTCGGCCACAACGGCAGGCGTCACCTGCGCGACCCCGGTGGTGCCCGCGATCGCCGTCGAGAGTCGGTCAACGCTCGATGGATCGGCGTTGGGCACCACCACGAGGAGGGGACCGTTGCTGCCCGGTCCGAACGCGCCGGCCACCAGGTCGTAGGCGCGACGGGTGGTGCTTCCCGCCGGGTCGTTGCCGGCATCGGCGCCGGCGAGACGCATGCCGACCACAGGTGCGGCGAGCACGATCAGCGCCACAAGGCCGGCGATCAGTGCAGCGAGCGGGCGGCGGGCGATCGACTCACCGAGCCGCGCCCAGGCGACGTCGGCGCGGGACCTCGTTCGCTGCCGACGAGCGCGGCGCTGCATCGGTCCGGTCGACCACTTCAGGAGCGCCGGCAGGAGCGTGAACGAGCCGAGCACGGCGACACCGACCGCCACGGCGGCACCGATCGACAATCCGTGGAGGAACTCCATCCCGATGAGCAGCATCCCCAGCAACGAGATGGCGACCGTGCCGCCGGCGAGCAGGACCGCTCGACCTGCGGTCGACATCGCGATTCGGAGGGCCTCGTCGGGAGGACGCTTCGTGAGCTCCTGACGGAAGCGGGTGATGATGAAGAGGCCGTAGTCGATCCCGACGCCCAGCCCGATCATCGTGGCGACCTCGGTCGTGACGTCGGGCGTCGAGATCACGCGTGACACCAGGGTGACCACGGCGCCGCTGGCGGCGACGCTCAACAGCGCCGGGAGCAAGGTGACACCGGAGGCGACGAGCGAGCCGAACAACACCAGCAGCACCACGACCGCGACGACCAAGCCGATCTGCTCCGCCGACGCCGGCACGTCGCCGCGCTGGAACCACTCCCCACCGAATTCGACCTGCAGGCCCGCCGCCCGCGGTGGACCGGCGGCGCGTTCCAGGTCATGGGCGATGCGGGACGCTACCGGCTCACCGTCCTGGTCGAGCAGATCGGGCTCGGGCATCCCGACACTGAACACGCCGGTGCGGCCATCGGGCGCGACCACGAGGTCGGACGTCGCGCTCCCCGCCCGATCGGCCACCTCGGCGCGAAACGCGGAGACCGTGGCCACCACGACCGGATCATCGAGGCCGGCGTCGTGGTGGACGACGATGTCGGCGGTGTCACCGCCGACATCGGGGAGGTCCCGGCCCAGGAGCTGGTACGCAGCATCGCTGTCGGACCCCTCGAGCCGGCCTCCGTCGGCGAAGCGAGAACCGAGCGAACCGGCGAGCACGGTCAACAAGGCGAGGCCGACGAGCCACACCGCCAGGGTGCGACCAGGGCGTTGGTAGGACGAAGTTGCGAGTCGTTGGATCATGCCTGTCATCGTCGGGCGGAACTGCGGCCGGCACGATCCGGCGCGCTGGCGGATCGGTGATGGGGCTGGCCCGACAACATCCGGTACGTTCCGGGCGGTGGGTCCCGACCAGCGCATCCTCGAGGTCGTGGTCGACCACCGTTCCACCGGGCTCGACACGGCGATGCGGGTCGTCACCGAGTTCGGCTCGTTCTGGGTGCTCTGGCTGATCGGCATCGCCGTCACGATCGTGTGGTGGCAGCGTTTCGGCGACTGGCTCGCCGCCCGTGTCCTGGCGATCACCGCGGGGACGGCGTGGGCGTCGTCGAACCTGATCAAGTGGATCGTCGATCGTGACCGGCCACCGCTCGGACTTCGCCTCGTCGACGCCACCGGTTCGGCGTTCCCGTCGGGCCACTCGACGCAGTCGGCCGCCATGTACGGCGCCCTTGCAGTGCTGTGGGCCGTGCATCAACCCGACCCTCGTCGGCGCCGGGTCGCCCTCGTGCTGGCAGGGCTCGTGGCCCTCGCCGTCGGCGTGAGTCGCATCTACCTCGGCGTCCACTGGACGACCGACGTCTTCGCCGGCTGGGCGCTCGGCGCGACCGTGGTGGCGTTCGTCGGCCGACGGTTGGCACCGACCCCGCTCACGGCCGGCGCATCCACCGCCTGACGTCCTCGACCGCCCCGTCGATGGTCGGCCCGAGGCCCGGACGGGGCGACGCCAGGCAGAATCCCACCATGCTCAGCGCCCGCAACGCCCGGAAGGCCTCGATCTGGTCGTCGGAGATCGCGACACCACCGGCCCCGTGGTAGCCGGTCAGGAACGAAGCGACCACCTCCGGCGCGACGTCGTCGTCGAGCAGATCGGCGACTGTCAGCCCGACGTCCTGCACGGCGTGACCGAGTTGCAGGTCCTGCAGGTCGATCGGCGTCAACGTGCGCCTCCACCGCAGCACATTGCTCGGTCCGAAGTCGCCGTGCAGGAGGTGAGGAGCATCCGCCGACGCCCAGAGCTCGTCGAGGAACCGCCGGCCGCGGTCGATCGCCTCGGCGAGCACGGCGCCCGACGCACCGGCTCCGTCGTACGCGGCGACCGCCGCCTCGTCCCCGAACGTGACGACCCGGTCGGCCCGGATCGAGTTCGCTATCGATGCCGTCATCACCCGCCGGTCCATCGGGCCGTCGCCCCGGGCCGCGAGGTCGGCGGCGTGATGGTGCAGCCGGGCCAGCAGCTGCCCGGTCGCGTCGGCACCAGCGGCGTCGAAGCCCTCCTCGATGGGGCGCCCACGGACCCACGTGAACAGCGAGCACGGCACGACCCGGGGCACCGCGTGGTGGGTGGCCTCGACGGCGACCCGTCCATCGAGCGCCGGCACGCATCGGGGGACGCCCCACCCGAGGTCCGCCGCCAACCGGTCGAACCACGCCGCTTCGACCAGCTCGACACCATCGGCGTGGATGCGTTCTCGGCCGCACACCCGCAACGCGAGGGGCGGTCCGTCGACGCGGTCGACGCGGAACACGGTGTTGAACGTCAACGACACCAGTCGGAGGCGGAGCGGTTCGATGCCGTAGTCGTCGTGCAGCACCTGCCGGGCCACGGCTCGGAGCACCGGCAGCCGCTGCCGCTTGGTCAGGTCGTCGAAGTTGCCCACGTGGCGTCTCCGATCAGAGTGTGTCGGTGACCTTGCCGGCGATGCGACGCCGGGCGA
>CALMLJ010000380.1 GCA_937868025.1 uncultured Acidimicrobiaceae bacterium | reverse complement strand
GCACCCGGTGCGCACTCGATCGTCGCCTCGCCGAACGTCGCCCCCTCGCGGAGGACCAGCGCACCCAGACCCGAGAACGGCGGGTGGTCGTCGGTCAGCAGAACGGTGAACCCGAAGGTGGCTCCGAGCTCGATCGCCGTCGGCAGCGAGCCGACCGGCGTGATCGTCGGGCCGGCGTAGTCGTCGGAGCCGCCGGTGACGGCGAACGGGACGTCCGAGAACGCGGTCGTCCCGGCATTCGACGTGACGTTCACCCGCGCCGTCCACACGGTGTTCTGGATGCTCGCCGGCAGGGTGCACGTGATCGTCACGACCGCAGCGACGCCCGAACCGGCGGGAGGCTGCGCGCCGGCGTTGGCGCACTGGTGTTGGCTCGGGAGGAACCCGTCGGCTCGGGTGAGCGCGATCACGTGGGCCTCGAAGATGCCGTCGAGGTGGCTGGCGTGCACCTCGATCGAGAGCGGCCCTCCGGCCACCGCCGGCGACGGCGATGCCGCGATCGACGAGATCACCGGAGGCGGTGTGGCCGACACGTCCCCCGGACACGCCGTCGTCACCGCTGCGAGGGCGACTCCGATTCCCAACAACGCCAAACGCCGCCCCATCGCGACCTCCCCCAACTCGTCGGTGCCGGCACGGTAGCTGATCCGCCTGACGGCCTCCCCGGAAACGCGTTCCCGGCGGACATCTACGATCCGATATGTCCCGCTACACTGACGGCCATGGATGCCGCCACGCTCGTCCGCACCGCCCGCCACCGCAGCGGTCTCACCCAGGCGCAACTCGCGGCGCGGGTCGGCACGAGCCAACCCGTCATCTCGGCCTACGAGCACGGCACCCGCGACCCGTCGACCGCGACCCTGCGGCGCCTCGTCGCCGGCACCGGGGCGCACCTCGAGCTTCGGCTCGCCCAGCGCGTCAGCGATCTCCCGACGCTCGCCTCGCCCGAGCAGCACGCGGCGGCGCTCGTCGACGTCCTCCTCCTCGCCGACGCGATCCCCGTCCGCCGACCTCCCGGTCCCTTGCGATTCCCGCGCCTCGACTCGGGCCGCCCCAGCAGCGTCGGGTGACGGCGCGTTCCCTCCCTGACCGCATCGTCGCGATCGACGCGGCGCTTACCGAGGTCCCGCACGCGTTCGGTGGCGCGCTCGCGCTCGCGTACCACGCCGAACCGCGGGCGACGCGAGACATCGACTGCAACGTGTTCGTCCCCGCCACCGCGGCGGACGACGTGCTCGGGCCGCTGCACGCACTGGGCGCCGACGTCGATGGGGCCGCAGCCCTGGCGCAACGCGACGGCCAGGTGCGGGTGATGTGGGACACCACACCCGTCGATCTGTTCTTCTCCTACGACGCGTTCCACGACGCCGCGGACCGGGACGCAGAGACGGTGCCGTTCGCCGCCTCCGAGATCCGAATCCTGTCGGCGTCGCATCTCACCGTCTGCAAGGTCGTGCTCGACCGACCGAGGGACTGGGTCGACGTCGACGCGATGCTCGACGCCGGCACGGCCATCGACGCCGCCGAGGTGATGCGCTGGGTGGGCCGCATCTGCGGCGACGAGGACCCCCGCTACCGCCGCATCGCGACCGTGCTCACGTCGTGAGGCCGGGTCACGAGTCCTGGCTCCGCGGCACCGTCGCCGCGACCGTGTTCAGGCTGTGACTACAGCTTGCCGGCAGCGAGCTCGAGGGCCTGGGTGGTCATGGCACGGACCGCAGCGCCATCGATCCCGTTCGCCTGGACCACACCGACCTGCACGATCGTGAGACCGACCTGGACGAGACCGATGCCCTGCTCGTTCTCACCCCCACCGAAGGTACCGCTGGCCACGGCGGAGTAGTCGCCGACTCCCGGCTCTTCCTTGGTCGGATCGGTGATCGTGGCGAAGGCGCCGTAGCGGGCCTCGTTGAACGTGCCGTCGGTGTCGTCGCTCGCCGTCGACGTGTTGAACGCGATCGACGCCAATCGCGGATCTTCCTGGCTGAACGTGCAGCCACCGCCGGGCTGTTCCTCGACCGTCACCGGCCCGCCGGCGATCGCCGCGACCTCGTCGGGGGCGATGAGCCCACACACGTCGTCGACCGCGTCCGAGGATGCCGAGTCGTCCGACGGGTCGTCGGTCGACGCGTCGTCGGTCGACGTGTCCTCGGCCGTGGTGTCATCGGTTGCCGTGTCATCGTCGGCGGCAGGTGCTGCCGTCGTGACCGACGACGTGTCGGCGTCGTCGTCACTCGAACAACCGGCCAGGCCCGCGCCCAGGGAGCACACGAGGGTGAACGCGACAATGGAACGGGACAGGTGCTTCATGGGATCACCCCGTGACTCGGTGGACAGTGCTGGGCACGGTACCCACACATCGCCGGGAATCCTCCCGAACGGCTAGAACCGTTCACATGCCCGCACCCCCGCTCGCCGGCCTGAACGTGATCGATCTGTCCACCGTCGTCGCCGGTCCCGGCTGCACCCGCTACCTCGCCGATTTCGGCGCCACGGTCATCAACGTCGAACGACCGCCGGGTGGCGACACAACCCGGGCGATGGGGTTCCCCGATCCGAACGACCCCGACGGCACGTCGCTGTTCTGGAAGATCATCGGCCGCAACAAGCGGTGTGTCGTCCTCGATCTGAAGGATCCCGCCGACGTGGAGCGGGTGCTGCGTCTCGCCGAGGGCGCGCACGTGCTGGTCGAGAACCTCCGCCCGGGTGGTCTCGAAAAGTTGGGCCTCGGCCCCGACGAGCTGCTGGCCCGCAACCCGAACCTGGTGATCACCCGGGTGACCGGGTTCGGCCAGGACGGGCCGTACGCCAACCGCCCGGGCTTCGCGACGATCGCCGAGGCGATGTCGGGCTTCGCCGGCCTGAACGGTGAGGCCGATGGCGCGCCGATGTTGCCGCCGATCGCCCTCACCGACGAGCTGACCGCGATGTCCGCCGCGTTCGCGACCATGACCGCGTTGCACAGCGGCGTCGGCCAGGTCGTCGACGTCAACCTCCTCGACACGCTCCTCCAGACGATGGGGCCGCTGCCCGCCGCGTACGCGGCGACCGGCTACCTGCAGCCACGACTCGGGTCGGGCATCCCCTACTCGGTGCCCCGTGGCACGTGGCAGAGCCGCGACGGCCGGTGGATCGCCGTCAGCTCGAGCCACGACACCATTGCCCGGCGCGTGATCGCGCTCATCGGGCTCGGCGACCATCCCGACCTCGACACGTTCGCCGGCCGGGTCGCGCACCGCGACCTGATCGACGCCCGCATGGCGCAGTGGATCGGCGAACGTGACGCCGACGACGTGCTCGCCGCGTTCGAAGCCGCCGAGGCCGCCGCCGCACCGATCTACGACATGGCCGACGTCGCCGCCGATCCGCATCTGGCCGAGCGTCACGCGCTGCCGGTCGTCGACGGTGTCACCATGCAAGGGCTCGTGGCACGCCTGTC
>CALMLJ010000379.1 GCA_937868025.1 uncultured Acidimicrobiaceae bacterium | reverse complement strand
ACCCACAGCCAGACCTTGACGTCGGGCACGCGGGAACGGATGCGCTCGATGGTGGGGGTGAACTCGCCGTGGAACACGACGGCGACCGCGTCGGCGTTGTCCCACAGGTAGGTGAGCTCGTCATCGATGTAGCGGTAGTTGGTGTTCACCGGGACGAGCGACGCCTTGTAACAGGCAAACGCCGTCTCCATGTACTCCGGACCGTTGTAGAGGTAGAGCGCCACCTTGTCCTGGTGACCGGCGCCGTGATCGAGGAGCGTCCGGGCGATGCCGTCGGCGCGCCGGTCGAACTCGGTCCACGTGAAACGTCGGTCGCCCTGGACCTGTGCCTGGGCGTCGGGGAATTTGTCCGCGATGCGCTCCCAGATCTCGGCGAAGTTCCAACCACCACTCATGTACAACCCCCGGGTTCGGTGCGGTCCGCAGTGTAGGTCCGGCGCCGAGGGCTCGCAGGCCGGGCGCGATCGGGATCCTGGCCGGCATCTCACGCCACGCCGTCGGCGCCGGGGTTCAGATGCAGCTGAGATCCATCGGATCGGGGCCGCAGGGACCGCCGGGCCCGGGGCCGGGATCGAAGATCGTCGTCGAGGTCGTGGACGTGGGGGCCGGCATGGTCGTCGTGGTGGTCGCCTCAGTGGTCGTGGTGGGTGCGGCGCTGGTGGTGGGGGCAGCTGTCGTGGGTGGCACGGGTGTGGGCGGCGCTGTCGTGGGGGTGGTGCCAGTCAGCTCGGCGATCTTCGCGGCCGTGAAGCACTGCTTGGTGTGCTGAGTGACCAGCCCCTCCCCAGTCGGCGTCTTCACGGCGACGCCGAGCGGAGTGATGCAGACCAACTTCTCGGGATCCGTCGGGTTGGTGAACGTGGCCGTGAAGCGATGGTCCTCGCCGAGCCGGACGGTGAGGAAACAGGTCTGCTCGTTGCCGTCCTTGTCCTTGTTCCCGCACTTGAAGGGGCGTTGCGGCGACCACGCGGCGGCCGGGAGGTTGGCAGCCACGGCGTTGTTCGTCGTGCCGTCGACCGTGACGACGACCAGCAGCTTGGTGCCCGCCTGGTCCTGATCGGCGGCCAGGCCCGTGACCGTTGTCGTGCCGTCGGGGTTGGCCGTGAAGCCGAGCTCCATGTCGGGGCTGTGGATGTCGCAGGCGGTCAGGCCGACGACACAGGCGGCAGCGAGGGCGATCGAGGCGAGTGTTCGGCGGTTCACGAGGACCTTTCGGGAGCGAGGCATCGACCCGAGTGGGCCGAGGTACCCGAACACTTCGGCCGTACCGGTGATGTGCTGTACCGAATTGGGTCGGTAGCCTCAGGTCCCGTGAATCCGGACCCGCTCGCCCGCCGGTTGCGCGGCTTCGGAACGACGATCTTCGCCGAGATGACCGCGTTGGCCAACGAGACCGGGGCCATCAACCTCGGTCAGGGGTTCCCCGACACCGACCCGCCCCCGGAGGTCGCCGACGCCGCCGTGGCCGCGATCCGCGACGGTCACAACCAGTACCCGCCCGGGCCGGGCATCCTGCCGTTGAGAGAGGCGATCGCCGACCACCAGGAGCGGTTCTACGACCTGCGCGTCGATCCCGGTACCGACGTGTTGGTCACGACGGGCGCCACCGAGGCGATCGCGGCCGCCATGATCTCGCTGCTCGACCCCGGCGACGAGGTCGTCATGTTCGAGCCGTACTTCGACTCGTACGCGGCCGCGGTGGCGATGGCCGGCGGCGTCCGCCGGGTGGTGCCGTTGGTGCTGGTCGACGGCGCGTGGGGGTTCGATCCCGACGCGCTGCGGGCGGCGATCACCCCTCGTACCAAGCTGCTGTTGATCAACACACCGCACAATCCGACCGGCAAGGTCCTGACCCGGGCCGAGTCGGAGCAGATCGCCGCCGTCGCGATCGAGCAGAACCTGCTCGTCGTGACCGACGAGGTGTACGAGCACCTTGTCTACGACGGTGTGCACATTCCGCTGGCGACGCTGCCCGGTATGGCCGAGCGGACGCTGACCATCTCGTCGGGCGGCAAGACGTTCCAGTGCACCGGCTGGAAGGTCGGGTGGATCGTCGGACCGGAACCGCTCGTCACCGCCGTTCGCACGTCGAAGCAGTTCCTGACGTACGTGAGCGGAGGTCCGCTGCAGTACGGCATCGCGGTCGGGCTGCGACTGGGCGACGACCATTTCGCCACACTTCGCGAACGCGTCCGCTCCGAGCGGGATCGTCTGGCGGTCGGTCTGGCTGCAGCGGGGTTCGACGTTCCCACTGCCGAGGGCGGGTACTTCCTCACGACCGACGTCGCTGATCTCGGCCACACCGACGCCCGGACGTTCTGCCTCGAGCTCCCCGCAACGGCGGGGCTGGTCGCCATCCCGAGCAGCGTGTTCTACGACGACGCCGATCGGGGTCGGACGTTCGTCCGATGGGCGTTCTGCAAGCGGAGCGAGGTCGTCGCCTCCGCCGTGGACCGGCTGCAGCGCCTACGGTGACGCCGTGGATCTCGAGATGCCGTCCGAGGACGATCCGCGCCGCATCGAGGTGCGCGCCTGGATCGCCGATCATCCGTCACCGACCGGTCGGGAGCTGGCCGAGGCCGGCCTCGTCGCGCCGCACTGGCCGCGGCCGTGGGGGCTCGACGCCGACCCGATCCATCAGCTGATCATCGACGACGAGCTCAAGCGCGCCCGGATCCGTCGCCCCGACAACATGATCGGGATCGGCTGGGCGGGGCCGACCCTGGTGCACGCCGGCACCCCGGAGCAGAAGGATCGCTACCTGTTCCCGCTGCTGGCCGGCGAGGAGATCTGGTGCCAGCTCTTCAGCGAGCCCGACGCCGGAAGCGACCTGGCGAGCCTCGGCACACGGGCTGTCCGCGATGGCGACGAGTGGGTCGTGAACGGCTCGAAGATCTGGAACTCGGGTGCGCAGAACAGCCAGTTCGGCATTCTGATCGCCCGCACCGACCCCGACGCCCCCAAGCACCAGGGCATCTCCTACTTCGTGTGTCCGATGGACACGCCCGGCGTCGAGGTCCGGCCGGTACGCGAGATGACGGGCGTCGCCCTCTTCAACGAGGTGTTCTTCACCGACGTCCGGCTGCCCGCCGATGCGATCGTCGGCGACGTGAACCGGGGATGGGGCCTCGCGAAGGTGACGCTCGGCAACGAGCGCGTCTCGCTGTCGGGCGGCGGCGCGTTGTGGGGCATGGGCCCCGACGCGTACGC
>CALMLJ010000378.1 GCA_937868025.1 uncultured Acidimicrobiaceae bacterium | reverse complement strand
CCCGTCCGAATTCAGCGAGGTCGGTGTCGGGGGTCGCATGTAGGTTCGGGCCCGATGTCGCACACCCCCGCCCCCGACCGAGCCAAGCTCCTCACCGTGTCCTCCGGCACCAGCTCGGGTGCGTTCCGCCCGTCCGACTGGGGCCTCCTCGGCGTCGTCGCGCTCACCTGGGGTGCATCGTTCCTCTTCATCGACATCGGGCTCGACGCGTTCAGCCCGTATCTCATCGCGTTCCTCCGCATCGCCTTCGGGGCCGTCACGTTGGCGTGTGTGCCCGCGGCGAGGGCGCACGTCGACCGCTCCGATCGGGGCCGCATCCTCCTGCTGGGTGTCATCTGGATGATGCTGCCGCTCACCTTGTTCCCCCTCGCCGAGCAGCACGTCAACTCGGCCCTCGCCGGCATGCTCAACGGAGGCATGCCGATCCTCACCGCCGTCGTTGCCACGGCGCTCGGCCTCCGGCGACCGGGGCGAGTGCAGGTCGCCGGCCTGGCGGTGGGCTTCGTCGGGGTCGTCCTCATCTCCGCCGATTCGTTCGCGATCGGCGGCGACCAGGCCTTCGGGGTCGTCCTGATCTTCGGTGCGCTGATCTGTTATTCGCTCAGCGCCAACCTCGCGGTCCCACTGCAGCAGAAGTACGGCGGGCCGGCGCTCATGCTGCGCGTCGAAGCGGTCGGGGCGCTGCTCACCGCACCCCTGGCCCTGTACGGGGTCACGGGCGGCCGTTCCCACTTCGAATGGCGTCCGTTCCTCGCCGTGCTGACCCTCGGCGTCGCCGGCACCGGCGCGGCGTTCGCAGTGATGGCCTCGCTCCTGGGCCGCGTCGGCGCCACCCGCGGCTCGATCGTCACCTACCTGATGCCACCGGTGTCGATCGTGCTCGGCGTCCTCGTCCGCAACGACCACATCGCCTGGTTGTCGGTGGTCGGCATGGCCGTGGTGCTGGCGGGCGCGGTGCTGGTCAGCCGCAAGGAGGTTCCCGCCGCGCTCGAGACCGAGATCGTGGTCGAGGGCACCTGACCACGCCGACGGGCGTCAGGCGACGCTCATCCGGTTCTGCTGCACCGACGACCAGACGAGCCACGCGACCGTGAAGCCGAGGGCAACCCCCACGGCCACGGGCCGCGAGAAGTAGTCGAGCTGGATGTCGACGTCGCCGACCGTCTTCGACAGGACCGACACGGCGTGGCTGTGCACGGCGACGAACCCAAGTCCCTTGCCCCCTCGCGAGATGAACTGCTCGAAGATCAGCAGATAGGCGACGCCCCAGATGAGCGACCGCTGCGTCACCTGCCCCAACAGGACGAAGACGGCGCAGTAGGCGACAGCGGCGAGCAGCGAGGCCGCCAGTGCGCCGACGGCCATGTTCGGGGTGGGGTCGACGATGGCGCCGCTGATGACGGTCGGCAGCACGGCGAGCGGGAGCACCATCGTGAGCGCGGCGAGGTACGCGGCGACCGTCAGCTGCCACCGCCGGATCGGCCGCAACCAGAGATAGACGTAGGTGCCGTCCTCGATCGGGTCGCCCAAGGACGCCGTGCCGAACACGAGCGCGGCCAACGGGATGATCAGGGTGAGGCCGAACTTGTCGACGATCTGGACGGCGCTCGACGTCGGGTCGAAGCGATTGGCGTTCGAGAGCAGGATCGCGATGCCGATCTCGACGAGGCCGACGACGGCGAAGCCGATCACCCGGGCCCGACTCGACACGCCGCGCAGGAGGGTCTGGTAGACGGCGAGGATCTTCACGACACTCCTCCCGGGCCGGGCGCGCCGACGAGGTACCGGAAGACACTCTCGAGGTCGTCGTCGAGCGGGGAGACCTCGGTGAGCACCGCACCCACGTGGCGCGCCGCCGGCGCGACCGAGCGGCGGAATCGGGCGACGTCGTCGACGGAGACATCCGCGGCGTCCTCGGACAGGAGGCGCGCCCCCGACACGAGCCCACTCTGGATGAGGGTCGCGACGAGCGCACGGCAACGAT
This sequence comes from uncultured Acidimicrobiaceae bacterium, assembly GCA_937868025.1. Next base: position 597 of record CALMLJ010000378.1, on the reverse strand, counting down.
CGCTGCGGACCCGGATCAGGTGGGGACGATCGTCCATGAGCTCGCGAATGCCCCGGAAGTCGCCCTCGGCCGCGAGCCGGCCCTGGGCGACGACGAGCACCCGCGACCCGAACCGCTCCACCTCGTCGAGGACGTGCGAGCTGATGATGACGCAGCGCCCCTCGGCGCCGAGCCGCTGGAAGATCTCGATGAGCCGGAGCCGCTGACGGGGGTCGAGGCCATTGAGGGGTTCGTCGGCCATGATCACCGACGGACCGTTCACGAGTGCCTGCGCCACCTTCACCCGTTGGCGCATGCCCTTGGAATAGGTATCCACCGGCTTCGACTCGTCGGGGTCCATCTCGACCGAGGCCAGCGCGGCCCGAGCCGCACCGTCGGGATCGGGCACGTCGTGGAGCACCCCGGCGAGCCGCACGAAGTCGAGCGCATTCATCCGCGGGAACACGCCCTCCTGCTGGGGGACGAGGCCGACGTACTTGAGGACCTGGTTGTCGTGGCGGGGATCACGCCCGAGGAGGCGCACCTCGCCGAGGTCGGGCGGCGTCAGACCACACAACATGCGGAGCAGGGTCGACTTGCCGGCGCCGTTGGGACCCA
>CALMLJ010000377.1 GCA_937868025.1 uncultured Acidimicrobiaceae bacterium | reverse complement strand
AACAACGGGATCGACGTCTGTCGCTGGACCTCGACCATGCCGAGGAGGTCACCCAGCGGCAACGGTTGCTCAGCAGCGTCGATGCCGAAGGGCTCGAGCAGTCGGAGCGCGCGGATGGCTCCCGCCGCCGAGTACGCCTGGTTGTAGTCGACCCGGACACGGAGGTCGTCGCCACAGCGTTCACGCACGGCGGCGATCACGTCGCGATCAGCCGTCGGCCCCGTCCCGAGCTTGATCCGCACCGTGCCGTAGCCACCACGTTGGTATCCGGCGCACAGCGCCGCGACCGTGTCCGGCGAACCCAGCGGGACGAGCCCACACAGTGGGATCCGATCGACGGCGGCACCGCCGATGAGGTCGTGGACCGGCCGCCCGACCTGCCGAGCAGCAAGGTCGTGGCACGCAAGGTCGACGAGGCCCTTGGCGATCTCGTTGCGCGCGACGTTGCGATCGAATCGGGCAGCAAGGGCCTGCGTGTCGGCGGGCCGGGCGCCCAGCACGTAGGCCCCCAGGTGGTGCTCGATCGACAGCGCGAGTTCGCGTTGCGACACGCCCGTCTCGGGCAACCACACGTACGCCTCACCCCAGCCCTCGTTGCCGTCGCCGTCGACCAGGCGGCAGTAGAGGAAGTCGGCCTCGAGCCAGGGCGCCTCGCTCGGGATGGCCATGCCGAGCCCGTTGGGACTCTCCGCCATCGCGCCCCGCGCCAGGTCGGAGAGTGGGACACGCAGCTCGAACAGCTCGATGCGTTCGACCCGTTCCCCTGAACCCGCCCGTATCGTTTGATCCACGATGCGTACCGTATCGTACAAGTGGTGATGGTGCTGGTTCGGATCAGTTCAGTCGAACAGGCCGTCGTCCACCCACAGGCGCTCGAGCACATCCACCCGCTCGGTCACATCGGACCGGAGCCGATCGACCACGGCCGCGACGAGCAGGTTGCCGAGAGCGAGGACCCCCACCTGACTCTCGAACGGACTCGTCGTCTCGCACGCGAACGTCATGGCGACACCGCCGGTGAGATCGAGCGAGCACGGGAGCCGATCGGTGAGGGCGACCGGCACGGCGCCACGACCCACCGCCTGCCGCTGGACCCGGACGAACCAGCCCTCGTGCCGCTGGGTGTCGATCGACACGAGCACGTCGCCGGCCCGGAGCTTGCCCAGCGTCGTCGCGATTCGGAACTCCGAACCCTCCAGACGCACGACGCGGTCGCGACAGAGCTGCAGCTCGTCCGCGAGATGCCCACCCAGGCCGGCCAGCTGCGAGTTCGCAAGGACCCACAGGCGGCGCGACGTGTCCGAGACGAGCTCGACGGCTCGGTCGAGATCGGTCGGGTCGAGCTGGGCGAACGTGCGCTCGACGTTCTCGCGCTCGACACGCAGCGCCTCCTCGATCAGTGGCTCGTCGCTCGACCGACGAAGCCGCGAGGCCGCCGAACGCAACTGACCCGACACCTCGGACCGCACCGCATCGCGGAGCGCCGTGAACCCGTCGTAGCCGAGTTGCGCAGCGAACCGGATCACCGTCGGCGTGCTCGTCGCCGCCTGCTCCGCGACCGAGGCCAGCGTCCCGAACGCGACGCTCTGCGGATCCGACACCACGAGTGCCGCGACCCGCCGCTGCGAGTCCGGCAACGAATCGGCGAGCTCCGCCACCTTCGCCTGGATCGAACGGCCCACCATGGGCGACACCGTAACCGGCTCGCTCCGCGTCAGATCGATGCGCCGAACACCGGCGCGACGACGACCGCAATCGCCGCGATCAACCCGTGTCTCAGGAGACGGCCAACGTCATCTGGTCGAGACCGCGCAAGGTGAAGCTCGGC
>CALMLJ010000376.1 GCA_937868025.1 uncultured Acidimicrobiaceae bacterium | reverse complement strand
AGAACGACGAGCACCACGACTACCGCGGCTACGCCGGCAATGTCGTCGGCGGGGTCTTCAAGCCGGGTGACGACGTCGTCGCGTTGCCGTCGGGGCTGCCCACGAAGATTCGCCGGATCGACACGATCGACGGGCCCGTCGCCGAGGCGTTCGCCCCCATGGCCGTCACGCTCCTACTCGAGGACGACATCGACATCAGCCGAGGCGACATGATCTGCCGGCCGAACAACCAGCCGACGTCGGGTCAGGACATCGAGGCGATGGTGTGCTGGATGACCGAGCAGTCACAGCTGGCGCCGGGCGCCAAGCTCGCGATCAAGCACACGACCCGCTCCGGCCGGGCGCTCGTGAAGGGCCTGCAGTACCGGCTCGACATCAACACGCTGCACCGTGACGAGAGCGCCACGTCGCTGGCGCTCAACGAGATCGGCCGGGTGACGCTTCGCACCACGACCCCGTTGTTCTTCGACGAGTACCGGCGCAATCGTCAGACGGGCTCGTTCATCCTGATCGACGAGGCGACCAACAACACCGTCGCCGCGGGCATGATCATCGGAGCGGCGTCGTGACCGAGCCGGCGACCGGAGCCACCAACGTCACGTGGCACCCGTCGAGCGGCACCCGCGAGGAGCGCTGGGAAGCGCTCGGCCAACGCGGCGCGGTCGTGTGGTTCACGGGCCTGTCCGGTTCGGGGAAGTCGACCGTGGCGGTCGAGGTCGAAGCGCAGCTCGTCGCGGCACGACAGATCGCCGTGCTGCTCGACGGTGACAACCTTCGCCACGGGCTCAACGCCGACCTCGGGTTCTCCGACGACGACCGCAACGAGAACATTCGACGTGTCGGCGAGGTGGCGTTGCTGTTCGCCGAGGCGGGCGCAGTTGCTCTCGTCCCGGTCATCTCGCCGTTCCGGAAGAGCCGCAACGCCGTGCGCCATCTCGTCGAGCGCAATGGCCTGCACTTCGTCGAGGTGTTCGTCGATACGCCGCTCGACGTGTGCGAGGAACGCGACCCGAAGGGGCTCTACGTCAAGGCGCGGGCCGGTGAGATCAGCAACTTCACCGGCATCGACTCGCCGTACGAAGCGCCGCTCAGCCCCGAGCTGACGCTGACGCCCGCTGATGGCGATCCGGCGGCGCAGGCGGCACGGGTGGTGGCAGCGCTCGTCTGACGCCTTGGAGCGCCGAAACGCCCGCTCCGCGCACGTTTGCGCTCCGAGGTCGTCGGGTTACGCGCTCTGCGCCTCGTTCGACTCGGCGGCGAGCTTCTTGGCCCGCTCGGCTGCTGCGGCGTTGGCCGCTTGGCGACGGTAGTCGGTGCCGACCTCGGCCTCCCCGAACGGGTTGCCCGCCTCCTCGTAACAGGCCTGGTGGAAGTGCTCGACACGGTTCCACTTGCCCGACACGTAGATGTTGCAGATCACCTGCTTGTTGCGAACCTTCGCCTGGAACTTGACCCGCTCACCGCAGTGCGAGCAATCCACGCTGCTCCCGGCCTCGACATCGCGGACGACGGCGCGACTCTTGCGAGTGGCGGCGCTGGTCTTGGTCGCGCGGGAGGTCTTGGGTGCGGAGGAGGTGGTTGCCGGGGTCTTCGTTGCCATGCCCAAGGTGATCGGGTGGATGGAACAGTGACCTGAGAAATCGGGGCCCGGCGAACCCACCGGCCTGGGAAGAATCCCCCGAACGGCTCAATTTCTCCCGAAAAGCTCAAGCGGTCGGCGTGCGACACCGGTTCTGTCCTGCAGAATCGCCCCTGGAGGGGCCGATCTGCAGGACAGAACGAGTGCCGCGGGCTAACGAGAAAGTGGCTTGTACTTGATGCGATGCGGAGTGGTGGAGTCGGCGCCGAACTCCTTGCGCCGGAACGCCTCGTAGTCGCTGAAGTTGCCCTCGAACCAGCGGACCACCGAGTCGCCTTCGAAGGCGATCATGTGGGTCGCGAGACGGTCCATGAACCAACGATCGTGGCTGATGACCACCGCACAGCCCGGGTAGGCCTCGAGGGCCTCCTCGAGGGCACGCAGCGTGTCGACGTCGAGGTCGTTGGTCGGCTCGTCGAGCAGCAGCACGTTGCCGCCGGTTCGGAGGATGCGGGCGAGGTGGACGCGGTTGCGCTCGCCACCCGAGAGCACCCCGACGGTCTTCTGCTGATCGGGGCCCTTGAAGTTGAACGACGCGCAGTAGGAACGGCCGTGCACCTCACGGTTGCCGAGACGGATCACGTCGTGGCCGCCGGTGATGGCCTCGTAGACCGTCCAGTCGTCCTGCAGTACATCGCGGGACTGGTCGACGTACGCGAGGTCGACCGTCTCGCCGATGCGCATCGAGCCGCTGTCGGGCTGCTCCTGACCCGTGATCATCTTGAACAGCGTCGACTTGCCCGCGCCGTTGGCCCCGATGACACCGACGATGCCGGCCTTGGGGAGCTTGAAGCTGAGATCGTCGATCAGGAGGCGGTCGCCGAAGCCCTTGCTGACGTGGTCGGCCTCGATGACGACGTCGCCGAGCCGCTTGCCCGGCGGGATGATGATCTCGAGCTTGTTCTCGTCGACCCGTGACGCCTCGGCCTCGGCCTGCAGCTCCTCGTACTTCGCGAGACGAGCCTTGCCCTTTGCCTGTCGTGCCTTGGGAGAGCTTCGGACCCACTCGAGTTCCTTCTCGAGCATGCGCTTACGGGCCTCGTCCTTCTTGCCCTCGATGGCCATGCGCTTCTGCTTCTGCTCGAGCCACCCCGAGTAGTTGCCCTCGTAGGGGTAGGTGCGGCCGCGCTCGACCTCGAGAATCCACTGCGCCACGTTGTCGAGGAAGTAACGATCGTGGGTGATGGCGATGACGGTGCCGGCGTAGTCGGCGAGGAAGCGCTCGAGCCATGCGACCGACTCGGCGTCCAGGTGGTTGGTGGGCTCGTCGAGCAGAAGGAGATCGGGTGCGCTCAGGAGCAACCGGCACAAGGCCACCCGGCGCTTCTCTCCACCCGACAGGCTCGTCACCTCGGCGTCGGCGGGGGGACACCGCAGCGCGTCCATCGCGATCTCGACGTTGCGTTCGAGGTTCCACGCGTCGGCGGCGGTGATCTTGTCCTCGAGCTCGGCCTGCATCGCGCCGACCTTCTCGTAGTCGGCGTCGGGCTCGCCCCACATCGCCATGACCTCGTTGTAACGAACGATCAGATCGCGGACGGCACCGACGCCGTCCATGACGTTACCGATGACGTCCTTGCTGTCGTCGAGGTGCGGTTCCTGCTCGAGCATGCCGACCGTGAAGCCGGGCGTGAGGCGCGCCTCGCCGGTGTACTCGGTGTCGATGCCGGCCATGATCTTGAGGATCGAGGACTTGCCCGCACCGTTGCCACCGATGACACCGATCTTGGCTCCCGGGAAGAACGAGAGCGTCACCTCTTTGAGGATGTCGCGGTCGGGCGGGTAGAACCGGCTGACCTTGTGCATGGTGTAGATGTACTGGGCACTCATGGCGAGCGAGGCTAGTCGCTGGGGTCTGGACCTCCCGCCGAGGCGCACAGCGCGGGGAGGGCCGTCGGCCCCGTCGGTCGTCCGGAAAAAGCGAAGGACCCGGCGACGACGCCGGGTCCTGATCGCAACGATCCAGATGGATCTACTTCTTGGCGGCTGCCTTCTTGGCCGGAGCCTTCTTGGCGGGCGCCTTCTTGGCGGGGGCCTTGGCCGGTGCCTTTGCGGGCGCCTTCTTGGCCGGAGCCTTCTTCGCCGGTGCCTTTGCGGGCGCCTTCTTGGCCGGGGCCTTGGCCGGTGCCTTTGCGGGCGCCTTCTTGGCCGGGGCCTTCGCCGGTGCCTTCTTGGCCGGAGCCTTCTTCGCCGGTGCCTTTGCGGGCGCCTTCTTGGCGGGGGCCTTGGCCGGAGCCTTCTTCGCCGGTGCCTTCGTTGCCGGGGCCTTCTTGGCGGGCGCCTTCGTGGCTGGGGCCTTCTTGGCCGGAGCCTTTGCCGGGGCCTTCTTGGCCGGTGCTTTCTTTGCGGGCGCTTTCTTTGCGGGCGCCTTTTTGGCTGGTGCCTTCGTTGCCAACGTTGCCTCCTCGGCGGGCTGGGAAGTTGATTGCTTGTCTAGCAGTTCGGTTGAAGATGACTGAGGATTCCTCGACCGTGTCGAGGGCCGTCGTCGGCTCCTACCGGGGGTCCCACCTTCGGACGTCGTCGCAACGTCGTCCACGGGCGTCGACGTTGCGACCCCCTCGGTAGCTCCGTGCAGCGCCAGGTCGATCCCTCGGTGTGAGGTGTCGAAGGACTGCACGACGAAGGAACGCACATCACCCATGTTGAGCACCTCGCGGGGGCTTCGGGGTGGGGGCGTTCCCATCGCTTTGAGCGGCACGTAGCAGCGGGCGTCGCCCACCATCACATACGCGCCATGAGAACTGAACTCGACGACCTCGCCCTCGACGATGCCGCCGATGGGGTACTCCGTGACGAACTGCACGAACGGCAGCGAGTCGTTGATCGGAGGTCGGGTCGCAGACTTCAACTTCGGCCGGGGGCCGGGAGGAGGAGAGGTGGGCACGGGCATCGGCTGCGATGCCGCGGGCGAGGACTTGGCGCCGCCGCGGCCACCGCGCTTGCGCGTGGTCGCCGGTGCATCGCCGCCGGACTTCCGGGTCGATGTCGTCGTGTCGTCGGCGCTTGCCTTCTCGCCGGATCGCGATCGCGGTGTGCGCGTCGTGTTGCCCGACGGCGTCGTGGTCTTCTGCTTGGACTCGCGGACGGCGCGTCGACTGACGGGGCCGCGCACCGGCGTGCGATTGACGAACACCCAGCCGATCGGAGGCACCGGCTTGCCCCCGACGAGACGGCCCTCGTCGAAGAGCCAGTCGAAGGTGCCGTGGAACTCCTGGAACGAATCGTTCGAGAAGACGTTGGCGCCGGCCTTGTCGGCAATCTGCAGAATGAACGCGTCGCCGCGTCCGATCGCGCCTGCGGGCGGGGTGACGAGGTCGCCGTCGAGGATCGCCTGCTCGAAGCGGGCGCTCTCGGACGAGTCGATGCGATGACCGAACGTCGCGTCGACGACGACGATCACATGATCGTGCGGTCGTTCGGCGATGAAGGCGGTGACGGCTTCGTCGAGTTGTTGGAGGTTCGGGACGGTTCGGCCTTCGGTGGCGATGTTCGATCCGTCGACGACGAGTGTGGTGTCGGTCATGGGGTTGTTGACTCAGTGAAGCAGGTCGGGAAGTGAAGACGGCGGATCGTCGTAGTGTGCGGGCGATGTTCGACGCAGTGTTCTTCGACTTCGGTGGTGTGATTCTCTCTTCGCCTTTCGAGGCGTTCGCAGTCTATGAGCAACGGGTGGGCCTTCCACCGGATGCTGTCCGCACGATCAATGCGACGAACCCCGACGACAACGCGTGGGCGCGATTCGAGCGGAGTGAGATCGACGTCGCGGAGTTCGTCGCGACCTTCGAACGCGAGGCGCTCGAGCTCGGTTTCGAGTTGAGCGGCGCCGACGTGTTGGCATGCCTCGACGGCGAGCTACGCCCGGAAATGGTTGATGTCGTGCGACGTTGTAGCGCTGACTACACAACCGCGTTGCTCACGAACAACGTCGTCACGATGGATGCGGCAAACCTCGGTGCGAACTCGGCGGGCCACCATGCCTTCGGCGACGTGCTGTCGGTCTTCGACGTCATCGTCGAGTCGTCGGTCGTCGGCAGGCGGAAGCCACAGCCGGAGTTCTACGAACTCGCCTGCGAGCTCGCGGACGTTGAACCGTCGCGCGTCGTGTTCCTCGATGACCTCGGCATCAACCTCAAGCCGGCACGCGCCATGGGCATGACGACGATCAAGGTCGGCACCGACTTCGGTGCCGCCATCGTCGAACTCGAGCAGCACCTGGGCATCGCGCTCCGCTGACCTCACTGGCCGCGGGCCGGCCCGGCCCGGCCCGCGTCGCCAGGTTGGCGGTTCCGCGATGCCCTGCGACGCGTTCGGGGTGTGGGGTGGGTCAGGGGTTGATCGACTCGACGATCGGTGTGAGGAAGGCGCTGTCGTCCCACCGGTCCGGTGCGATCGTTCCCTTGCCGGGGACGAGGCCATCGCTCGGGTAGTGGGCGAAGAGCGTCGGATCAGCCACCGGCGGGCCGTCCTCCTTGGCATAGGTGCCGTTGCGCACGACGACGAGGTCGAGGCTCGGGATCACGTAGATGAACTGGCCGTCGTGGCCCTGCGCCGAGAACATGTCCGCGGGGACGCCGGCGACGTCGTCGAGCCACCACTGCAGCCCGTACGTCGAGGGAGCGGCGCGTGAGCCGGCGACCGACGCCGCGACCCACGACTCCGGCACAACCTGTTCAGAGCCCCACGCCCCGTCGTCGAGGAACAGCTGGCCGAAGCGGGCGAAACCTCGACTGGTCGTGTCGACACAGCAGTAGGTGAGCGTGTGGCCCTCGGCATCGGTCCACATCTCGACCTGGTCGACGCCGATCGGGTCCCACAGCTTCTGCTTCGCGTACTCGCGCGCCTCCATCCCCGTGGCCTGCTGCAGCACGCCCGAGAGCAGCATCGACGTGCCGCTCGAGTAGACGAACTGGGTGCCCGGGGGCGCCTCCGCCGGACGGCTCGCGGCGTAAGCGAGCTGGTCGGACTCCCGGACGACCATGTTGATGACGTCGGAGGTGTCGACGCTGCCCGGTGAGTAGTTCTCCTCCCACGTGAGGCCCGGACTCATCTCGAGCACGTCGCGGAGTGTGATGTCGCCGCGTCCGGTGTCGGCCCAGTCCGGGTAGTACGTGGTCATCGGGACGTCGATGCTCGGGATCTTCCCCTCGTCGATCGCGATGCCCACGAGCGCGCTGGCGACGCTCTTGGACATCGACCAGCTCGCGGCCCACGAGTCCTGGTCGGCCCCCGGCGCGTACCACTCGGCGACGATCGTCCCGTGGCGGACGACGACCACGCCCTGGGTGTTCTTGCCGGGCTCGAACGCGTAGGCCTTGGCGCCTTCGAGCTTCGTCGCGTCCATTCCCTCGTCGGCGGGCGCCCCCTCCACCAGGTCGTCAGCGGGGGCCGTCGTCGTCGGAGCATCGGTCGTGGCGGCCGTCGGGGTTGGCGCTTCGGTCGTCGCGGAGGAACCGCGAGCCGGGTCGTCGGAGCACGCCGTGAGCGACCCGAGCAGGACCAGCGCGAGGAGGGAACGTCTCATGGCGACGTTCTAGCGGAACTGCCCGGTCGCTCGGCGGGAGGATTGAACCGTGGCGCACGCTGGACGTGCGCGACGGTTCACACCTCGGACACGGAACAGGCGAGGGTCGACGAAGTCGGGCATGGCGAGGGTCGACGGAGTCGGGCCCGAGCCCATCAAGACAGTTCGTTCATCGAGACAGTTCGTTGCCGGCGGCGAAGCCGCCGAGTTTCATTGATCTCCGGCGCTCTGCGGCGGGAGATCAATGAAACTCGTGCCAGTCGCGGCGGGTGAGGGGAGCGAAGGCCCGATCGAGGATCTCGCGCTGCTCCTGCGCGTGGATCGCCGCCTTGCCGGTGGCCGGCGAGCCGGAGTCGGAGCGGCTGATGCGACGGATCTCGAACTCGGACCCGTGCGCCTCGAACAGGCGACCCTTGATGCCGTTCCAGGGACCCATGTTCTCGGGCTCCTCCTGCAACCAGACGATCTCCTTGCAGTTGGGGAACCGCGCCAACTCCTTGGCGACCGCCTCGTACGGCCACGGGAACAACTGCTCGACGCGGGCCACTGCGGCCGTCGCGCCGATGTCGTCGCGGTGCTGCGCGGCCTCGGCGCCGATCTTGCCGGACGCGAGCACGAGTCGCGTGACCGAGTTCGGGTCGATGTTCGAGTTGTCGACGAGGAGCTCCTCGAAGGTGCCCGAGACGAGCTGCTCGACGGGGGAGCGGTACGACTTCGCCCGGAGCCCGGACTTCGGTGTGAAGACGATCAGCGGCTTGCGCACCGAGCGGTGCATCTGGCGGCGGAGCAGGTGGAAGTACTGCGCTGCGGTCGTTGCGTTGCAGATCTGGATGTTGTCCTCGGCGGCGAGGTTCATGAAGCGCTCGATGCGCGCCGAGCTGTGCTCGGGCCCCTGGCCTTCGTAGCCGTGCGGCAGGAGCATCACGAGACCGGAGGTCTGGTGCCACTTGTCCTCGCCCGACACGATGAACTGGTCGATGACGATCTGCGCGCCGTTCATGAAGTCGCCGAACTGCGCCTCCCAGATGACGAGCGCCTCGGGGTTGGTCACCGAGTAGCCGTACTCGAAGCCGAGCACCGCGTACTCGCTGAGCAGCGAGTCGTAGATCCAGAGCTGGGTGTTGTCGGTCGCGAGCGCGGAGAGCGGCTGGAACTCGTCGCCGTTCTGGTAGTCGACGAGTGTCGAGTGGCGATGGCTGAACGTGCCACGCCGCGAGTCCTGACCCGACAGGCGGATCGACGTGCCCTCGAGCAGCGTCGTGCCGAACGCGAACGCCTCGGCGAGCGCCCAGTCGACCTCGCCGTCGTGGTACATCTTCGTCCGCGTTTCGAACTGCTTCACGAGCTTGGGGTGCACGGTGAATCCCTCGGGGACGGCGCTGAGCGCGGCATACACCTCGTCGAGGCGTTCCTTGGTCACGCTGGTGGACGCCTTCGGGAGCACACCGGTCGCCGGCGGGTGCGGCTTGGCGATGACCTCTTCGGTCGGTGCCGACTGGCGCGTCTCCTCGAGCGCCGCCTGCAGGCGGGCGTTGAAGTCGGCGAGGAACAGCTCGGCCTCGTCGAGGCTGATGTCGCCGCGGCGTACGAGGGCCTCGGTGTAGAGCTTGCGGACGCTACGACGAGCGTCGATCTGCCGGTACATGATCGGCTGCGTGTAGCTCGGGTCGTCGCCCTCGTTGTGACCATGGCGCCGGTAGCAGACCATGTCGATGACAACGTCCTTGTTGAACCGCTGGCGGTAGGCGAGCGCGAGACGGGCCACACGGACGCATGCTTCGGGGTCGTCGCCGTTCACGTGGAAGATCGGCGCCTGCACGGTCTTGGCGACGTCGGTGCAGTACTCGGAGCTCCGAGCGGCAGCGGGAGCGGTCGTGAACCCCAGCTGGTTGTTGATGATGAGGTGGATGGTGCCACCGACGCGGTAGCCCTTGATCAGCGACAGGTTGAGCGTCTCGGCGACCACGCCCTGTCCGGCGAACGCTGCGTCGCCGTGGATGAGAACCGGCAGCACCGGGAAGCGCTGCGTGGCGCCCTCGGGGATGTTGTCCATCTTCGCCCGCACCATGCCCTCGACGACGGGGTTGACCGCCTCGAGGTGGCTCGGGTTGGCGGCGAGTTCGACGGGGATGGTGTTGCCGCTCCGCGCCGTGAACGTGCCCGTCTGGCCGAGGTGGTACTTGACGTCGCCGGACCCCTGGATGGAATCGGGGTCGACGTGGCCTTCGAACTCCTTGAACAGCTGGCCGTAGCTCTTGCCCACGATGTTCACGAGCACGTTGAGACGGCCGCGGTGGGCCATGCCGAGCACGGCACCGGCCATCTGCTGATCGGCCGACCGGTCGAGGATGGCGTCGAGGATCGCGATGGTCGACTCGGCCCCTTCGAGACCGAAGCGCTTCTGGCCCATCCACTTGGTGGCGAGGAACTTCTCGATGGCTTCGGCCGCGTTCATGCGATCGAGGATGTGGCGCTGTTCGGTCGGGTCGAGCTTGGTCGAGGCGCCCTCGACCTGCTCTTGGATCCAGCGCTTCTCCTCGATCGAGGAGATGTGGGTGTACTCGATGCCCGACGTGCGGCAGTACGCGTCGCGCAACACCCCGAGGATGTCGCCGAGCTTCATGCGCTCCTTGCCGCCGACCGGCGCATACACGCCGGCTTCGAAGCCGGTGAGGAACTCACGGTCGTTGTCCCAGATCGTGAGGCCGTAGAACGCCGGGTCGAGCTCGGGGTGCATCTGGGGCGGATTCGCGGCGAGCGGGTCGAGGTCGGCGATGAGGTGGCCGCGCACCCGGTACATGTTGATGAGGTTCGAGACCTTCATCTGCTTGGTGACCGCCGATTCCTCGCGGTCGACGGGGTTGTCGTCGGTGTGCCATTGCACGGGCGTGTAGGGCACTCCGATGGCGGCGAAGATGTCCTCGTAGAACCGGTCGCCACCGAGCAGCATGTCGTGGACCTTCTTGAGGAACAGCCCCGACTCGGCACCCTGGATGATGCGGTGGTCGTAGGTGGAGCTGATCGTCATGGTCTTGCTGATGCCGAGGTCGGCGATGGTGCGCGGGTCGGCCGCGGCGAAGCCCGTCGGATACGCGAGGGAACCCACGCCGACGATGAGGCCCTGGCCCGGCATGAGGCGCGGCACCGAGCGCTCGGTGCCGATCGTGCCCGGGTTGGTGAGGCTGACGGTCACGCCGGCGAAGTCGTCGGGCGTGAGCTTGTTGTTGTTGGCCTTGCGGATGATCTCGTCGTAGGTGGCGATGAAGTTCTTGAAGTCCATCTGGTCGGCGCCCTTGATGGCGGCGACGATGAGGCTGCGGGTGCCGTCCTTCTTCTCCTGATCGATGGCGAGACCGAGGTTGACGGGACGACCCTGCAGGATGCGGGGCTCGCCGTCGGGGCCCTCGACGTATGCGTTGTTCATGCGCGGCAGGTGGTCGGCGATGGCGCGCACGACCGCGTAGCCGATGATGTGGGTGAAGCTGACCTTGCCGCCGCGCGTGCGGCCGAGGTAGCCGTTGATGACCGAGCGGTTGACCTCGAGCAGACGGGCCGGCACCTCACGGAAGCTCGTCGCGGTCGGGACCGAGAGCGACTTCTCCATGTTCTCGACAATGCGCGCGCCGACACCACGGATCGGGTCGCCGGGCACCGCCGGCGGCGCGGCTGGGGGCTCTACCGCCGCAGGCGCGGCGGGGGTCGCCGGAGCGGCGGCGGCCGCCGGAGTGGGCGGTGCCGCCGGGGCGGCGCCGTTGGCGGGCGGGACGTCGTTGGTCGTGACGCCGCTCGGCCCGGGGCCGGGCGGGCGGTAGTCGGCGAAGAACTCCTGCCAGGTCACACTCACCGAGTGGGGGTTCGCGAGGTACTGCTCGTACATCTCGTCGACCAGCCACGTGTTGGGGCCCAAGGTGCCCGAGGAAATCTGCTCGTCAGCCATCAAGCGTCAAGCCTAATGTCCTCGAACCCGGCATCGGAGCCCGCTCGCGGCGGTTTCTCAGCTGTTCGCGGGTGCGACGCCCGGTCGTTCGGCACCTGGGTGCTCGGTCCGGTAGCGAACTCCGGCGACGAGTGCGTCGAAGCAGCCGGTCTCGACGTTGCGGGCGTGGACATCGGGTTCGAGCGGGTTGGCCCACCAGAATCCGCCCTTCCACCGGCGAGGCTCGCTCCGCACCGCTTCGGCCGGCCGGCCCAGCTCGACCGTCAGCAGCAGCGTCCCGAATCGGTCGTACGCGTAGTCGTCGAGGGACCCGACGATCGGATACCACTCCCGGGACTGCTTCGCCGTGAACCGACGTTCCTGGCGCGCCCGGAACGCGTCGATCATCTGCCAGTAGCCGGCCTCATCGGGCGGCGGCTCCACCTTCGACGTCCACGGGTAGATGAGGATCTCGCCGCTCGAGTGGAGGTCGAGCATCGCCACGGGCGGGCGGTCCTCGAGCACCGACAGGATCGCTCGGCTCTCCGGTTCGCTCAGCGGTTCGGGCCCCCGGTACCACGGCAATCGGGGGTTCGGCGTGCCCGAGATCGGCAGCCAGTGGTCGGCAACGCCGTCGGGGCGAGGCCAGTTCCGGTTGAGATCGACGCCGTTGGCATTGCGGCGCGGCGTCGGGAGCCGTCGCGTCGACGCCACGCTGCGCATCGTCGCCTGCCTGCCATCGGGGTTGACGCACGGCAGCACCGTGACGTCGGCGAGGTCGAGGAGCGTGGCGACCGACCCGCTCACCCCGTCCTCCGTCAGGAACCCGAGCAGGTGGAGGGCGACCTCGGTGCCGATCACCTCGTTGCCGTGCATGCCGCCCTGGATCACCACGTGGGTCCGAGCGGGGTCCGGCACACGGCCCGGAGCGGCGATCGTCAGGGCGTGCAGCGGCCTTCCCTCGACCGAATGTCCGATGACCCGACGCGTCACGCGCTCGCCGACGGCGGCCGCGGTGTCGAGGGCAGCCTCGAGGTCGGCCTCGGAGTGGTAGCCACGCGGCGCCGGGGTGATGTCGAGCGCCGGGCGGGGAGAGGTCACGCCGGCCGACGATAGTGTTCGGTCCGATGCTGATCGCGACGTGGAATGTGAACTCCCTCAAGGCCCGAATGCCGCGGGTGGAGGAGTGGCTCGAAACGGTGCAGCCCGACGTCCTGTGCCTGCAGGAGACCAAGCTGAGCGACGCCCAGTTCCCGGCGATGGCCTTCGCCGGCCTCGGGTACGAGACCGCCCATCACGGGTACGGGCAGTGGAACGGCGTCGCCATCCTCTCCAAGGTCGGCATCGATGACGTCGTCTGTGGGTTCGACGACGACCTCGACCCCGACCCCGACTCCCGCATCATCTGGGCGACGTGCGGCGGCGTCCGCGTCGTGTCGGTCTACGTCCCCAACGGGCGAACGCTCGACGACGACCACTACCAGTACAAGCTTGCGTGGCTCGCTCGCCTGCGGACCCACCTCGACCGCCATCACACCCCCGACGAGCTCCTC
This sequence comes from uncultured Acidimicrobiaceae bacterium, assembly GCA_937868025.1. The sequence goes on along the minus strand of CALMLJ010000376.1, from coordinate 2,124 downwards.
GTCATCCTCGGCGACTGGAACATCGCTCCCGCCGACATCGACGTGTGGGACATCAGGAAGTTCGCCGACAGCACCCACGTCTCCCAACCCGAGCGCGACGCCCTCCAGCACATCAAGGACTGGGGGCTCGTCGATACGTTCCGTGAGCGGTATCCCGATCCCGGCCTCTACAGCTACTGGGACTACCGCGGGGGAGACTTCCACCAGAAGCGGGGGATGCGCATCGATTATCTGCTGTCGAGCCGGGCGCTCGCCGAGACCAACCGCAGCGACCTCGTCGATCGCAACGCCCGCAAGGGCACCAAGCCCTCCGACCACGCCCCGGTCCTCGGGTGGTTCGACGTCCCGCTCCCCGGAGGTGGGTCGTGACCGGCGAGTCGGACGGCACCGGGTCCGAGTCGGCCGGCGCCGGCGGGAGCGCTGCCAGTGCTCCGCTCCGGAGCCCCCGCGTCGACAAGCTCCACCAACTGCCGCCCACGGAGCGTCGTGTCGCCATGCGCCGCCTCGCCAGCGCCGGGCGCGAGGTCATCGAACTCATGAGCTCGAGCTCGGCGACCGCTGATGATCTCGACTCGGCGGCCGAGTCGCTCGAGGCGGTCGCCGCCATGCTGCGCGGTCACACCGGCGGAGCCGACTACGAAGGTGTCGCCGAGATGGCGAACGCCGGCGACCTTCTGGCGGAACGCCGCCGAATGGTCGAGGAGGGCGACCCCGAAGCGTGGGCGCAGTTCGACTACAGCCCCTTCATCGGCCTCGCCAACCCCATGTCACCGCCGATGCACATGGACTACGAGGGCGACCGGGTCGTGTGCCACGTGACGTTCGGCTCGGCCTTCGAGGGGCCACCCGCCTGCGTCCACGGCGGCTACGTCGCCGCAGCGTTCGACGAGGTGTTGGGCGCCGCCCAGTCGCTGTCAGGCGAACAGGGCATGACCGCCCGGCTCGTCACCAACTACCGCTCACCGACGCCGTTGCACCAGCCACTGCGGATCGAGGCGTGGGTCGACCGCCGCGAGGGTCGCAAGATCTTCGTGCAGGGCACGATGCACGCCGGCGAACGACTCACGGCCGAGGCCGAAGGCCTCTTCATCGCGTTCGACCCGGACAAGTTCGTCAAGCTGATGGAGGCCCGGGCCGAGATGCAGGCCCGCTCCCGCCAGGCCTGACGTCGCGGGGGAGGGTCCGTGTCCGAACTTCGTATCGATCCCGTCTTCGACGCCGAGTTCATGTCGCTCCCGACCGATGGCTGGTTCGACTGGTCGGGCGGGCGCGGCGTCGACGCCGAGGACTGGGGCGCGCACGCCGATCTCCTCGTCGATGGCCACCTCCGGTTCACCGTCGGTGCCTACCTGGTGCGTGGCGGCCCGGTCGGCGACCGGGTGGTGCTCATCGACGCGGGCGTCGGACCCGAGACGAACCCCGACGACCTCATCCCACCGGGCGTCCTGCCGGATTCACTCGTCGCGCTCGGTGTCGGGCCCCACGAGATCACCGACATCGTCATCACGCACCTGCACTACGACCACACCGGCTGGCTCGCACCAGGAGGCGCGCCGTTCTTCGAGCGGGCCACGGTGCACGTCCCGAGCGCTGACATCGCGTACTTCACCGACCCGGCGTCGGAGGGAGGCTCGGCCCGGGTGACACCGGGCCGTCTCGCGGCGCTGGGTGATCGACTGCGACCGTTCGACGCGGGCGAGACGCCGGTACCGGGCCTCGACTTCGTCGATGCTGCCGGCCACACGCCCGGAAGCACGATCGTCGTCGCGTCGAACGGGGTTCGACGCGTCGTGTTCCTCGGCGACGTCGTGCACTGTCCGATGCAGCTCGTGGACGCGGACTGGGCCGCGATGTCCGACGTCGATCCCGTGATGGCTCGGCGCACCCGTGAGCGCGTGGTCCAGGAGCTGGACGGCGCCGAGGTCGGAGCGGCCCACTTCCCGGGGCTGCAACTCGGCCGGTTGCTCGTGAGCGAACGCCCTCGCCAGTGGCTGGTGTCGCGCAAGGTTTGAACCCGAGCGCACGACCTACGTGCGCTGCGGTCCAAACCTCTGGACGGTCGAGGTCAGCGGTCGTTGTGCTCGGCGACCAGGCGGAGGAGGTCGGGGCCGAAGCGTTGCGCCT
>CALMLJ010000375.1 GCA_937868025.1 uncultured Acidimicrobiaceae bacterium | reverse complement strand
GCAATGCGCCGGCGCCCTCGCCATCGACCGAGACGACGACACCACCTACGACACCGGCGAGTTCCCCAAGCCCGTGTTCCTCGAATGGCTCGCCGCCGACGACACCTGCGCCCGCTGCCACGAACCACTTTGACCCGCCCGGTCGACCGCGAAGCGTGCGGTCGGCCGGCGGTGACCGCGTGTGCCGTGACCGCCCTCCGGGCGGGTGCCGTGACTTTGTCTCGGCGTCACTCGATGACGGGCACGACGAGGAGCGCGAGGTGGATCTCCTTCCGATCGTCACTGCGATTGGCGAGTGTGAAGGTCTCGCGCCCGGCCGAACTGCCCATCCGCTTGAACGCCTCGTGCCGACGGATCGCGTCGATGGCCTTCGTCCCGACATCTGTCGGCGAGCCAGCTCGCACGAAGACGATCAGAGCAGCTCGCGAGTCCCGCCAGATCAGGTATCCGAGGAGCTGATCGATCGCGTCCTCAAATGCCTTCTGTCCCTTCCACACCTTGCATTCAGCGATGAACACCGCGCGCTCATCGCCGCCGTATGGGATGAAGAGGTCAGTCTTGCCGCGACGGCTGAACGTCTCACCGGTCGCTGGGCCGAAGTGGTTGTTGAGCACCACGAGCAGTACGTCGCGCAAGGACTCCTCGGGCATCTTGGCGAACGTCTTCGGCAGACGCTGCACGGCCGTTGTAACGCTCTCGATCTCACGAAGAATTGCGGCGAAGCCGTCGTCCGAGATCGCTGGCTCAGGGGCAAACGCAGGGGTTGGCGCGACCGGCTTCACAGCGACTGGCCGGACTTTGCGAGGTGGGTCCACCGTGAACGACGGCGACGGGTTCGCGCGATCGACGACCGGCACCTCCAAGAAGGCATCGAGTGCCCGATCTGCAATCACCTTGGTGCGACGCTCCTCGACCCACCGGCGCAGGTCGACACGCAGTCGTTCGTTCCAGGGGTCGATGTCGCTCTTCGACCAACCCACGTACTTGCGGATGGTCTCCTCCATCCCGTCCACGTGTGACTTCACTGCGTTCGGATCGAGCGGTGCTCGCCCCTCGTAGGCGACTAGGACGAAGCCGTCGCAAAGCTCGAATCGCGGAGGGTTCATGGTGCCCGTGCTCGGACGTACGTCGAACAGAACAGCATCGCCCTCGAATGGATAGAGGAACTTGATGCACGAACCTGCCACCTTGATGCGGTTGCCCTCCCAGCCAGCGACATAGAAGTCGATGTCCTTGGTGCCTGAAGATGAGCGCTGGTCGAAGTGGACCACAAGCGGGTTCACGATCCATCGAGCGAAGAGTTCATCGACGAGGTCCTCGACTGACGCCCCCAGCACGAAGTCAGCCGGGACGCCCAGCACGTCTTCCTCGGCCTTCTTCAGCTGGTTGACCAACACGCTGTGCATGTCACCCCGGTGAAACCTCACGTCATCGCGTGCCATCTCTCCATCGTACGGAGAGGGTGTGACGTGGACCCTTCGACCGTGACGCCGCCGAACGGATCGGGCGCCGCGTCGCCCAGGTGGCAGGCATCTCGAGGATGGACAGCCCACACCACCGCGCCATGGTCCGATCCTCGACAACCGCCGCATCGACCGCGGGTTCCAACTCGGCTACGAAGTGTGCCGGTCGATCCATCGTCGCATGTGGCGATGGTGGGCAGATCCTGCTGGGCACCGACAACTCGGGAGACTGCGCCTCCTACCTTCGGCGGTCATGCCGGAAGGAGGCTGCAATGGAACCTGACGAACTGCCACGATCGATCGCCTACGACTGGAACCGGCGGGGCCGACACCGGTTGCGAGCGCCGGCCGCTGTCGTGATCGACCTGCCGGTACCGACCGCTGTAGATGCTCACGTGTGGGTCGCAACGATCTGGCCCGACGACCAGGCAGGAGGATGGGCTCGAGCCCTCTGGGAGCCCGAGCCATCCCGGCATGGTTGGCGCCTTCCGATGGAGCTCGCCGCCGGCGACGTCATCGAGTTCGGCGCCGACACCCCAGCGCGGCCGGTGCGGTGGTTCGGAATCATGGACTCCTACGAGCCCGACCGCTGGGCCACGATCCAAGGCCCGTACCCGACCCCGACCGACGCGTGGCACGACGCGCAGCGCCTCCTCGCGCTCGAACGGTTCCTCCCCGCGCTACCTACCGAACCGCCCGAAGCATCGACGCCCTGCGACCGGACAAGCCGACAACGACGACACCGCCACCACCGACGCCCGTAGACGAGTGCTGTGAACCCACCGCCATCCCGACGAGTCGTCGAGGCGATCGGGAGTGAGCCAAGGTCGGACTCACAGATAATCACCGGGACGGTGTGCACGGATTTCGGGAGTCTGGGAGTGACCTCGGGAGCGTGCCCGGGAGTGTGCGTGCGCACGCTCCGGTGCATGTTGAGCATCGCCAAGCTTCGGGTCGGGCAGGAGGCCTACACGCTCGCCGGTGTCGCCCAGAGTCTCGACGACTACTACACCGGCCGCGGCGAAGCCGACGGTCTCTGGATCGGTGTCGGCACGGAACGCCTCGGGCTCGACGGCCCGGTGTCGGCTGACGACCTTCGAGCGGTGCTCGCTGGCATCGCGCCGGGCACGGGTGGGCTGACCCCGAACGGCGAGACGCTGCGCACGCATCCGCGTCGGGTGCCAGGGTTCGACCTCACGTTCAAGGCGCCGAAGTCGGTGTCGGTGCTCTACGCCGTGACCGATGATCCGCGTGTTCAGGGGCAGATCATCGAAGCCGGTGAAGCCGCCGTCCGTCAGACGGTTGCTTGGTTGGAACGAGAAGCGATTCGAGTGCGGCGTGGGTCCGGCGACGCTGCCTACCTGAACGATCTCGCAGCCAGCGACCCGGCAGCGGCCGAGGCTGCGAAGGTCCGTGTGCTCCCCGGCCGCGGCGTCGTTGCCGCCGTGTTCCGGCATCGCACCAGCCGCGCCGGTGACCCTCTCCTGCACTGGCACACCCTGGTCGCGAACCTCGTGGAAGGACCCGACGGCCGCTGGGGTGCGTTCGTGCATCCCGAGC
>CALMLJ010000374.1 GCA_937868025.1 uncultured Acidimicrobiaceae bacterium | reverse complement strand
AAGGTCACGAGGCCCACCCGGTCACCGAGCGCCACCGCCACGGTGCCGAGTGCGATGGTGGCGTCGATGCCGTGCTCGAGGCGGGGGACGCCTCCGACGTTGCCGGCCATCAGGCGCCCGTTGTCGAGTAGGACGATGACCGACTGGTTCGGTTCGGGTTGGTAGACACGGACGATCGGTCGGCCCGTGCGGGCGGTGGCACCCCAGTCGATGTGGCGGAACTGGTCCTCCTGGCTGTACTCCCGCAGCTGCTCGAACTCGCTGCCGCCTCCGATGCCGCGCGAGGTGCGGCTGCCGAGCTCGAGGGTTCGCGCCCGACGGATCCGCGACTCGGCGACCTTGCGGCTCACGAAGCGGGGGTGCACGTCGATGGTGGTCGGTTGGTCGACGGTCCGTTGGCGCCAGACGAGACCGAGCGGTCCGCCGACGGCGATCGTCAGTCGCGTGGGAGCGAACCGGCCGCGTCGACGCGGCGTGATCGTCGTCGACGCGGTCGCGGTGCTGTGGGCCGGGATCTGCAGCTCACACGTCCGGGTCTCGGCCCCGAGGCTCGGCGCCAGTTCGTCGCCCAGCCGTACCTCGACGGCGCGAGCGGTGCGGTTCTCGACGCTCCAGGTGAGCGTGGCCGTCGAGCCGTGGGTCACGGATCGGGGGTGGGACCGCGTGACCACGACCTGCTCGCCGGCGGGCGCAGCCCGGAGATCGACGAGCGCGGCCAGACCGAGCAGGAGGTTGAGCACGGCCAACCCGGCCCACGTGCCGCCCGGCACGTCGCCGGGGTAGAAGGCGACCCCGACGGCCATCGCCACCGCGACGACCAGCAACCGTCGACGGGGGATCACGGTGTAGGGGTCCGTCCGACGAGGGCGTCGGTGGTGTCGGAGCGGAGCTGTCGGAGGTTCGATGCGAGCGTCAGCAGTTCGTCCTCGTTGCGTACCGGTGGCCCGTCGAGCAGGCCGACGACGTCGGCGGCGGGCCGTCCGGTGCGCGCCGCCGCGGCCTCGGCGATCTGCCTCCGACCGGCGTCTCGGCCGAGTCCGAGCTCGGCGGCGAGAACGGTCGCGGTGCGCTGCCGCAACTCGTCGCCGGCGCGGCGGCTCTCGCCCCCACGCCGACGGAACGCGCCGACGGCTTCGACCCGGCGCGAGGAGGTCAACTCGACGGGCGTCTCGTCCTCGACGACGACGCCCCGTCGACGCGACCGCCGCCACGCGTACCAGACGAGGACGGCCAGCAGCTGCGCCAGGGCCAGCTTGAGGCCCGGCGACAGGAAGTCGAAGATCGACGGCGGCGGCTTTGCCGTGCCGGCCTCGGTCGACTGTCGGTCACCGCTCTCGCTCTGGCCGGAGCCGGCGTCGGGGCTCCCGGGTGATCCGGCGTCGGAGCGCTCGGAGCCCTCGGTGGGGTTTCCGGCCTTACCGCCGGCGTCGGTCGATCCGTTGGCACCGCCGTCGCTCGTGTCGCCGTCGGCGGAGTCGCCGGAACCGGGGTCGCTCGTGGGTGTGCTCGACGGGGTCGCCTGGTCGTCGTCGGTCCGATCGTCGGTGCCGGGAGCCGATGGCAATTGCCACAACGAGTCCTCGTCGGGGACAGTCGCACACGCGGGCTCGTCGGGCGACGCGGTCGCTCCGCCGAAGCCGGTCCGAACGCCGTCGGTCACGATCGCGACGCGCCGTCCGGCCGTCGCTCCGAGTACGTGCACGGCGACGGTGGCGTTCCCACGCCGGTCGACGGTGCGTCGCTCGTCGGTCGGTGAGCCCATGGTGGCGTTGTCGAAGAGGGTGGGGGCGCTGAGCGTGAACTGCTCGCCGGCGAGACAGGTGGCGCTCGTGACGATTGCGGTGGTCTCGTCGCCGTAGCACGACAGCTCGTTCGAGTGGACGTGGTGTCCGCCCACTCCGCCGGTGTGCAGCGCCGGCAGTGCCTCGGCTCCGGTGAGGTCGCACGTGCCCGGCGGCACGACCGCAGCGGCGGTGTCCTCGGTGGTCGGCGCTGGTTCGGAAACGCGGTCCGGTTCACCGAGCACGAGTCGTCCGCCGGCCGCCATGAACCGGTGCCACTGCGCGAGCTGGTCGCGGTCGACGCCGGCCGAACGGAGCACGAACACGGTGTCGAACTTGTCGACCGACTTCTCGCCGATGTCGCCGCCGTCGATCTCGGCGACGGTCGCCCCTTGCTGTTCGAGGAGCAGCTTGAGCCCGAGGTATCCGTCGTCGGCGGTGCTGTCGAGCGGTGATCCGCCGGGTGTGACGGCCCACACGATGCCGACGACCAGCAGGGTTGCGGCCACGATCCCGGCGATCCACCGTGAGCGGCGGGAACTCATCACGAGCTCGCCCCCG
>CALMLJ010000373.1 GCA_937868025.1 uncultured Acidimicrobiaceae bacterium | reverse complement strand
AGGAGTTGTTGCCCCAGCATTTGACGCCGCCGCCGGAGGTCACCGCACACGTGTGCATGTAGTCGGCGGTGATTTGTTGGACGCCCGACGTTAGCCCCACCACGTCGACCGGCACCGGGCTGGCGTCGGTGGTGGTGTTGTTGCCGAGCTGCCCTTGGTAGTTGGCGCCCCAGCATTTGACGCCCCCTCCGGTTGTCAACGCACACGTGTGTGAGCCACCGGCGGCGATCTGTTGGACGCCGGATGTGAGGCCCACCACGTCGACCGGAACCGAACTGTCACCGGCTGTGTTGTTGCCGAGCTCCCCCCAGGAGTTGTTGCCCCAGCATTTGACGCCGCCGCCGGAGGTCACCGCACACGTGTGTGAGTAACTGGCGGCGATCTGTTGGACGCCCGACGTCAGGCCCACCACGTCGACCGGCACCAAACTGTCAACGTTCGTGCTGTTGCCGAGCTGCCCGCCGTAGTTGTAGCCCCAGCATTTCACACCGCCGCCGGAGGTCACCGCACACGTGTGTGAGTAACTGGCGGCGATCTGTTGGACGCCCGACGTCAGGCCCACCACGTCGACCGGCACCAAACTGTCAACGTTCGTGCTGTTGCCGAGCTGCCCGTCGAAGTTGGCGCCCAAGCATTTGACGCCGCCACCGGGGGTTACCGCACACGTGTGGGCCCCGCCGGCGGCGATTGCCGGTGACGCGGAACCGGTCGGAAGCGGCACCGGGAAACCGGCAGCTATCGAAGTGACGGCGTCGAGGATGATTGTGAACAGGCTGCGACCACCCCCAGACGCGGTGGCGGCGGCCGCCCGCAAACTCGCCGCAGCGCGAGCCGTAGGCGCTGTCGACGAGAGTTGGACGGTGTACACACCCGCCGGAAGATCCCCCGCCCACCCCTGATCGGGCTGGGCGGCCGGATTGATCTCCACACACCCCGGCTCCGTTGACGGCACCGAGACGCCGAGCAGCACACCCGCCGGCGAGAACACGGCGATCGACGCCGGAGCGGTCGTCGGATCCGTCGAGGCCGAACAGGTCTGCAGACTGATCGAACCCCGCCTCGTGAGCTCGAACGTCGACGTCACGCTCTCACCGTCTCCGAGATCGACGGTGAGTTGGCCGTACCCGTCGTCGTCCACCGGAACCGCTACCGGGGCCTCGGTGCGGGCCGTCACCTTGATCGTGACACCCGCCGTCGCGACGCCACCCGAGGACTCGGCGTTGACAGTGATCAGGTACGAACCTGCTTCCGTCGGAACCCCCGAGATGAGACCCGTCGACGTGCTCAAATCGAGCCCGTCGGGCAGGTCCCCCTCCCACGTCCAAGTGGTATCGAAACTCTCCGGCAGCGTCGCCAGTTCGGCTTCGAATCCGAGACCCACGGTGGCGGTTCCGACCTTCGACGAGTCGATCACCATCGTCGATGGCGGGACGGTCGTTGCCGGGCTCGATGTTGGCGGTGTCGTAGATCCCGGTGTCGTCGTGGTCGTCGTGGATGTCGTGACAGTGGTCGGGTCGTTCACCGTCAACGTGATGTCGATCACGCTCGGTGTCGCCTCCCAGTCGTGCACCTGCGTGCCGTTGGCCCGCAACCGGAACACCATCGGGGTGCCGCCCACATCAGGCGCCGACGTATTCACCGTGCCCGTCACCGACTTGCCCGATGACAGGTTGAACACCGTAACGGGACCGATCAGCGCGTCACCCAACCGTTTCAGGTCGACCACGACCCGAAGCCCGTCACCCGAACCGGTGATCTCGACATCGCCGGCCAGCGACGCGACCCGCCCCTCGGCCGACCCAACAGCGAGCCCTGGTGCTGGCACGTCCCCCGCCGCCGACCACATGTGACGGCCCGACGTCGACACGACCATCGTCTGCTCACCCGACACCATCGCCGTCGGGGACACGCAAGCCCCCGCCAACAACGCCACCGCCACGCTCCCAGCGAAAACCGCCCGCCACCGCATCATTGTCCACCCTCCGTCGTTCGGACACCCAGAACACGAACAGCAGACCCGAGCCCCAGGATGGGGGACCTTATCCATGCCTTGCGAAACGTACAAGCCGTCGAACCCAAGCGGGGCATTTTGCCCATGGGACTCCGATGGATGCGCGCCGCGACGAACAACTCCCCGAGCGTCGCTAGGGCGTTCGTGATCTGACGGTCCCGGGTCGACGGGTCCGGATCCCGGGAGGGGCTTCCTCCGGCGGCCTGACCTCCCTCACTGCAAACACAACTGATCTCGACTGCGCTGCGCTCACCGCTCCCGCCATCACGCCCGGACGTGCACCGACGATTGAACGCCTCGACCCTGGAAGCGTTTGACCAGAGGATCGGAGTGGCGACCAACCCACACACCGAGCATGACCAGCACTGCACGCGTCCCCAAGGGCACCCCGACCGGCGGCCGATTCGCCGCTACCGCCCACACCGAGTCGAATCTCGAACTCAACCTCGACGGGATCGACTCGTGCGACGAGTGCGGAGCGACCGCGCCCACTACCCCGCACCGAGACCACGGCGACGACTGCTCACTCAACCCGGCCAACGTGATCACCCATGCCGGCGGACACACCTACCGCAACGGCGCCGTCCAAGCCCTGTTCCATCCCGGCGAAACCACCGTCAAGGTCGGTTCGCGGACGCCGTGGGGCGCTGTCGAATACCTCACCAATGTCGCTCCCGGCATCGCGTCGGTATCCACTCCCGGGCACGGTGGCGTGAAGCTGTCCGCAGCTCGCAACAGGCTCGTCCATCCGGCGTGGCGGGCCGAGGGTGGTTGGTACGAGGAGGACTGCGAATGGGCGTTCGTCGCGATCACCTTCCCCGACGCGTACCAGCCGGAGGTCGTCGAGCGCGCCCACCGGTCCGCACGCGACTACTTCCCCGACCAGTACGAGGCCGTTACCGGCCAAACCATCGAGCCCGGTGAGTCCTACCAGCGTGACCGCGACCTGTTCGACGAGGCGCATCGTGATGATCACGTATCGGTCGCAGCCAGCGGGTTCACCGATGACGCCGGCAACGCGATGGTACGGGTCACCGCCCAGATCGGCGGCAGGAGCAAGCACGCCAAGCCGGCGTCGATGTGCACCTGGATCGTCTCCAAGGCGGACTACGACACCCGCGCCGAGAATCCGGGCGGCGTGTTCATCATCGATCCCGATCGCCACGAGCGCGAAGGCGGCCTCTACGGCCGGGAAGTCTAACGGTAACCCTCCACCTGACGGTTAGACCACGACCCACGATGAAGCGACCCACCCCCGCCCAGTTCCCCAGCCGACGACCAGCCGGCACGCCGTCCGGTGGCCAGTTCGCCGCGGGGCAACACGACGAGGCCACCGTCGAACTCGCTGCGCCGCCGGTCGCCCAGCGCACCTGGGAAGCGGCCCTCGCGATGGCGCGAGAGTGGAACGTCCGCGCCGACACCGCCGGCACCATCGATCACCTCGAGGCCGAAATCGACGTCCGGACCCGGCGCATCGCCTGGTACGTCGACGGAGAAATGGGCCCAGGCCCCGACGGGTCGCCACCGCTCCAGGAGTACCGCGAGAACGGCACACTCCTGAGGACCGTCCATTGGGAACAGGACGACCGCCTCGAAGTGTCCTCGGAATACGGCATGACCGGCGAGGTCTCGACAAGCTGGCGGTTCGACGGCGTCCCGGTGGAGAGCCCGCCGGCCGACGATTCGACCACCCTCCCCCACCCCGACCCCGCCACCGAGGCAGCGATGGGCGCCACCGCCCTCGACGGCCTCCGAGCGATCCGACGTCGGATCGACGAGCCCGAGGAGTACCGGGCGGCCGACATCGCCGCCGACATCTACACACTGCTCGGCGACCTCGGGATGCGGGTCTGACCGCCGGAGGGCCCAGCTCCCCCGCAACCCACACCGAGGCCATGAGCATCACGACCCGTCAGCCAGCCGGCATCCCTACCGGCGGCCAGTTCGCCGTCCGAACCCACCCCGAAGCCACCGACGTCGCCTTGGAAGCTCCCGTCTCCGGCAGCGAGTTCGCCGCCTACTACGCGTCGGCGCGTGGGCGCGCCGACTACGCCGTTCAGTGGCTCGCACACGCCCAAGGTGGGGAACGGCCCAGCATCATCGTCGCCGACTCGGCGATCAACGTGCATCTCGCCGACGGATGGACTCTCATCCAGCCGTTCGACGACCCAGACGGTGACACCGAGCTCGTCGCCCAAGACCCGGCCGGCAACCCTGTGCCGCTCGAGGACTACATCGCCACACCCGGGTCGTTCCCCGGCATCACTGACTGGGCGGAACGGCAGGCGATCTACGGCTTCTGCGAGCAGACGATGAGCCAAGTGAGCGCCTACGGCTACCAGGCCGCGGGCGAGGCAATGGAGACGCTCTGCAGGCCGATCCCCGCCGCCGAGCCCGGTCAGGATGCACAGCTCGGGGCCCAAGCGCTCGAGGAGCTCCGGGCCTTCGCCGAGACGCTGCAGGACCCCGACCAGTCGCCGTCCGCCGCCGACCAATGCGATCAGCTCTACCAGCTGATGGCTCGCCTCGGCATCGACATCCCCTAGCC
>CALMLJ010000372.1 GCA_937868025.1 uncultured Acidimicrobiaceae bacterium | reverse complement strand
TCAACCACAAGCTGTCGATGGCGGAGATCATCGCTGCAGCCGCTGTGTCCGAAACCCCCGTTGAGGTCTCGGCCTGGGCGGCCTAGCCGCCGGCGGGACTACGAACAGCGTCCCGAGCTGTGTCGAAGCCTGCATAGCTCGCCAACAGCACCCATAGGTCACCACCGAGCGGGATCGCCCCGCACGGAAGGACGAACGGGTGTCGCAGCGAGCCGGGTTCGATGACGGTGACCGCCACGGGTGGAACGCCGTGTTCTGCGACCGGCTCGAGCGGATGATGCACGGCCGTGCTGCCGCCGATCTCGCCGCCGCCCCAGGCGCACTGGTGACGCTTCCGATGTTCCTGTGGGTCCCTGGAGTCGCCGCAGGACGCAAGGTCAATGCGACCGGGCCGACCGGTGGTGGCTTGCGCCTCCCAGTCCGGATGACCTGGTCGTGCGGCCACGCTGTGATTGTTGGCCGCGACGCCCCGGTCACGGTCCGGTGGAAGGCGGCGGGCCTGGGGATCAGCGCATCGGGGACAACGTCGATCACCGCTGGAGCGGGCGCACCGGCCCAACGGCGAACGACTGTTGGTCCGGCGGTCGTTTGCGACGACCTCGGCGCCCCGGCCGACATCATCGGCGTGCACCGGACCAAGACCGCGAACGGTCAGTTCCTCGGCGCCTTGGTGTCCGACGGTCATGCGGCGTCGTGGGAGGCGCGAATGTCGATCGAGGGGTACGTCGATCGAGCGTGCCGCCTCGCCGCAGATTTCATCGCCCGCGAGATCGCCGAGTTCCGCGGTGCACCCACCGCGACATCGGTGGTCTCCGACATCACGCTCGAGAACATCGTGACGCGGATGCTGGTCGGCACGTCGAGCGACGGTGCGACCGGCGAGCGAACCGGTTCGGTCACCAACTTGTTGGCGAAGAGCCTCGAGCCCGCGACGTTTCGGCGCGTGGACCCTCAACGGTTCGTGAGGGTCTGGTTGCAACGCGACGCCGAATCGGAGGTGCGTCGTGCGATCGGCGACCCGTGGATCGCACCGAAGGTTCGCAAGGTGGCGACGGCAACAGCAGCCGCCTCGTCTCGAAGGAAGTACCCCTTCCGGCCCAAGACACAACTCAAGAAGACCAAGGAGCTCTACAACAAGAAGTACCCGGCGGACCGTCTGGGCGATCGGCGCCTCGAGACAGCGTTGACGCCGGCGTCGGACCCGAACGTCGACGCCGTGGACCTCGAGCAGTGCGCCGAAGAGACCGCCGAGAATCGGCTCGCCGTATGAGGCCCGCACCGCCGCCCACACCGCTGGCGAACGCGAACTCGGCGCTCAGGTCCGCGAGGACGATGCGCGCCGAATGGTCTGTCGGAGTCGCCGAAGGCCTCCTCACGAGCGTCGACGTGATCGAACACGCGTGCACCGTCGAGGGGCGTCCGCTGCGACGGATGAAGCTCCGCCAACTGCTGCTGAGCCAACCGCACTGGGGACAGGCACGCACCGGCGAGGCGATGACGCGGTTCGCCCGCTTCGCCGGACTGGCCCCCTCGGCCGATCTCGACGAGTTGACGGTCGGCTGGCTGATCGACAGCCGCGCCGGCGGCCGCAGGATCTCCGCGTGGCTCGACGCTGTGGAGGTCCGTCGTGACGGCCCGCCATGGCCGGGGTTCCCCTACCTACGGAAGCCGGCGTAGCCATGGATACCGACGCGTCGCACGCGGCACTGACCATCATCCACCAGACGACTGACCCGGGACGTCGCCGACGCCTCGTCGAGGACTTCCACCGCGAACGGATCGACTTCTACACCGCTGTCGCCTCCAAGGGCGCCCGTCGTTACGGCGCGCCCAGGTCCCAGATCCCCGACCTCGCACAGGAGGTCGGGATGCTCGCCGCGAAGATGGTGGAATCCTGGGACCCGTCCCTGATGAAGTTCGAGGCGATGCTGCACGTGGTCGCGTCGCGTCACATTCGCGAGCTCGTCAACTCGCCGGCGTGGGTCGGGGTGTCGGGAGCCTCGCTGCTGAATCGGCGACGGGGTCACCTGATCGCGACCCAGCGTCGCCTGGCCCGTGAGCACGGGGTGGAACCGACCGACGAACAGGTCGTTGAGGCGTGGAACCGCGAAGCCAAGACGCGCTTCGGCGATCCTGGACGCGCCGGGATGATCGCGTCGCTGTCGGATTTCACCGGGGTCAGCGTCATGCCGCGGGAGCCGCAGGGCGACAGCGACTCGACCGCTTGGGCGTCTCCGGGTTCGCCCGACATGTTGGCGGACACGTCGGTGTTGTCGGCGGAGGAGTCACCAGAGTTCGTGGCTGCGGTCATCGAGGCCGCCCGAAGCGTCAGCGACGAGCTCGGCACGGTTGCGGAGGCGTGGCTGGGATCGTGGGGCCCAGGGGAGACTCGACGCTGCGCCGAGATCCGCGAGGTCGCGGCGGCCCTGGGTCAGAAGTACGAGTGGGTGCGACGCCGCGTGAACCAGCTGAAGGTGCTCGCTGTTGAGGTCGCGGTCACGGACTTCGGGATCACCTCTCCATGAGCGCCGGCAACCGCCTGACGACGTCGGGGGTGAGCCGGTTGCGGAGATCACGCAAGGTCTGGGAGATCGCCGACTCGCTGACGCCGTAGTGGTCGGCGATCGCCTTCTGGGACCAGGACTTGTCGGCGGTGATGAGCTGCAGCACCCGGAGGTGGCGTTCGGTGACCAGCCCGGGGATGGACCGGAGCTGGTCGAGTATCTCATCGGCGGAGTACCCCTCGACGGCTCCTTCGGGGTCGCCGTCGGTGGCGACCTGCTCGGCGCCGGGTTCGGCTGGCGGCTCGTCGCGATACAGGGCCCGGAGGGCATCGAGGGCCGCGTAGTGGCCCTTGAAGTGGCACCAGCCGACCAGTGACCGCTGCTCCGGGTCCCACGATTCGACGGCTCTCCACGCTGCGATGGCGGCGACTTGGCGGATGTCGTCTCGGTACCGTGCCGGGGTGAGGCTGACGAGCCGTCTGACTGCGTAGGTCCGATCGACGGTTTCCCATGGCCACCGGTCGGTGAACTCGTCGAGGAGTCGACGTTTCTCGTCGCCGATGTCGAGTCCGTCGAGCACGGCGAGGTCGCGCCCTCGACGTGCGGTGAGTGTGTTGTGTTGCACACGGTGAACATGCGTAGAAGCAGGTCCCCGGGCGGGGGTTGGGCCGCTGTGGCCGGGTGTTAGTCGTCAACGATGCGACGCCGCTCCGCAGGATCCATGGACGGGTCGGCATCGAGGGGGCTCGCCACTGTGCTCATCGCACCGTGGCCGGCTCCGCGAATCCCTCATGGGCGGCCTGGACGATGTGGGGGAGCCGCGCCAACTGCCGGACGGTCAGCGTCGCAGCCCGGGTACGGAACGCCATCTTGTTGGTGCCGACGGGGCGGGCGAATCCGAACGTCTGGGCACGATAGAGGGCACGCGGCAGCGGCCCCTTCTTGCCCTGGGCGGTGCCGAGGCCCAGGGCAGCGGCAGTGAGCTCGAGGTCGATTCGGAACCCGCCGGGTGCGTGGTCGAGGCCGCGGGCGATTCGGCGCACGAGGACCAGTGTTGAGGGGCCGAGGATCGGCAGCCAGAACCGTTCGACATACTCGCCGCGAAGGTCGTGGCCGCCGTCAGCGTGAGGGGCGTCCCACGGATGGATGTCGAGCACGTGGCGCGCAGCAGTGGTGTCGGTCATGCCAACTATGTGCCCCGGGCCCGGGCGCTTCCCGCCATCGAGCCGGCGGGTGGGGATCGCGCCGGCTCGGAACACATCTCCGGCATGACCCGGTCGCATCGACTCCGAATCGCCCTCCTCGCCGCCGTATCGATGATGGCCGCCGCATGCGGCGGCACCACCTCGGTTGACGCGCCCACCACCTCCTCGACCCAGAAGGCTGGGACGCTTCGGGTGCCGGCGGACTTCCCGACGATCCAAGACGCAGTGGACGCCGCCAAGCCGGGGGCGCTGATCCTGATCGCGCCGGGGATCTACAACGAGGGCGTCACCGTCGAGACCGAGGACCTGACGATCCGTGGGGAGGACCGCAATACGGTGATCCTCGACGGTGGTGACCGCTTCGAGAATGGGGTGCTGGCGTTCTCCAACGGCACTGTCGTCGAGAACCTGACGGCCCGCAACTTCAAGGGCAACGGCGTCATGTTCTCCGGTTCCTACGGCGACAGCCAGATCCTCGACGGGTTCCGGGGCAGCTACCTCACCGTCTACAACAACGGCCTGTACGGGGTGTACGCGTTCGCCGCCAAGAACGGGCAGATCGACCACGTGTACGGGTCGGGCCATCCCGATTCTGCGGTGTACGTCGGCCAGTGCAACCCGTGCAACACGACGGTCACCGACTCGGTGGGTGAGCTCAACGCGGTCGGGTTCCAGGGCACCAACGCCGGCGGCGGCCTGATCGTCACCACGTCGGTCTGGTCCCGCAACCGGGTCGGGATCGAGTCGACGTCGTCGACTCGCGAGCAGGTCTACCCACAGCGCAATGCGACGTTCGTGGCGAACCTCGTCTCCGACAACAACGGCGACGGCACCCCGCAGGCCACCGACGCTGCCGGGGTCGGCATCGCTCTGTCGGGAGGTCAGACCAACATCGTCGACCGCAACGTCATCGTCGGCAACGCGGCGTCGGGCGTGATCGTCACCAGCGGCGAAGGCTTCGAACCGAAGGGCAACACCGTCAAGAACAACACTCTCGCCGGCAACGGTGTCGACCTGGTGTTCACGACCACCACGGGGGCACAGGACGACAACTGCTTCGAGAACAACCAGTTCACGACGTCGTCGCCGACAGCGATCGAGCAGGCGCTCGTGTGCAACGCGGCCGGCACGGCGAACGGCACCGAGCCGACGATCCCGGTCCCGACCCATGTCGACTACCGGACGGTGCCTGCACCTGGCCCGCAGCAGTCGATGCCGAACGCGTTGACGGCGAAAGCGAAGCCGGCCCGCGGCCCGCTCGA
>CALMLJ010000371.1 GCA_937868025.1 uncultured Acidimicrobiaceae bacterium | reverse complement strand
TACGCGGCCTCGGTCGTGAACTGGTCGCTGCCGAGCACGAGGCAGTGGTCGTAGGTGGCGCCCTGGGCTTTGTGAACCGTCATGGCGTACCCGTGGGCCAGGTGCCCTTCGTCCGCGTACGAGAACGGGAGCGACACGATCTGGTGGTCGCCGGTACGGCACCGGATCATCTGGCCGTCGAGGTCGATGTGTTCGATCACACTGCGGGTGCCGTTGAGAACACCCAGACGCCGGTCGTTGCGGAGCGCCACAACCAAGTCGCCCTCCGCGAAACCGACCGCGGCGAGCGTGACCCGGTCGCTACCGATCTCGCCATCAGCTTGGAGGCGGGCCCGGGTGCGCCGGTTGAGTGCGTTGACCTCGACCCGGGTGGAGGCGAGCATCACTGCGGTCCCGGAGCGCCGGGCGCTGTACCAGTCGTCGACCATCGCCTGCCGCGGGTCGGTCCCGAGGTCTGCGATCTTGACCCGGCCGTGGTCGAGGTAGGCGTCGAGGGCGGTATCGGTGTCACCGACACGTAGGTCGGCGAGCGCGGTCCGTTCCCACGACTCGTGTTGGCGCCGGTTCGTGGCGAGGAGGCTGGCGTCGAGGCGTCGGCGGAGCCCGGTGAACGCGCCACCGGCTTCGATCTCGGGAAGTTGGCACGGGTCACCCACCAACACGACCTTCGCCCGTGCGTGCTCAGCATGGTCGAGGAGCCGGAAGAGCTTGCGGGTGCCGACCATCGCGGCCTCATCGACCACGATCACGGTGTTGGGGGCGAGGCCTCCGTGTTCGGGGCGGTCGAGGTCGATCAGCAAGCGGTCGATCGTCTGAGACGGGATGTCGGCGTCGGTTTGGAGTTGCCGCGCCGCCATCGCGGCGAGCGCACACCCGATCACCGTGTGGCCGCTGTCGGTCCAGGCTTGGTTGGCGGCCGCGAGCGCGTAGGTCTTGCCAGCACCGGCGACGCCTTCGACGATGTCGACCCCGGCGCCACTGAAACACACCCGCCACACCATCCGCGCCTGCTCGTCACTCAACGTCGGCCGACCGTCGATCGCGGTATCGACGCGGTGGCGGTCAGCTGTGCCGACCCCGTCGCCGGTGCGACGGACCGCGGTGTCGATGAGTCGCCGTTCGGTAGCCAGCATGTCGGGGGTGCTGAAACGGGCCTCGTCGGTCCTCGCCGACACGACTCGACCCGCTCGGGTTCGGATCGCCGCGGCGCCCGTCCCGGTGAGTTGCACGCAGTGCTCGGACGCCACGAACAGGTCGGCCCACTCGACGATGCTGGTGATCGGCGCCCCGTTGGGGAGGAGCTCGCAGATGCCCTGGATGACGTCGCGACGGCCGAAGATCGACCGATTCCGGGTCAGCCCGTCCGGGCCGGCGAGACGCTCGAACATCGGGCCGAGCTGCACGATCCCGAGGTCGCGCGGGTGGTCGATGTCGGCGTTGATCTGATCGCAGACGAGCTCCGCGTCGAACCCGAGGTCGACGGCGCGTTGCCGCCAACCGTCGCGCAACGTTTCTGGGGTTGCGGTGTGGTCCTTCATCCGCCGTGTCGCGTACGCCGCGAGCTGGGCGGAACGGGCCGACCCGCCGCCGTTGGCGGCCATGTGGGCTTCGATCTCGTGACGGCGCGTGGAGAACTCGTCCACCACCCGCATCGGCACGGCGGTGATGTCCGCGATGCCGCGGCGCACCGCCCGCCATTCGACACCCAGCGTGGTGGCGAGTTGGTGGCGGAGCTCGGCCTCGTACAGGTAGCCGACAGTTTTCGACCAGTGGTAGAGCGGCCGGGCATCGAGCGCGGTCCATCGGTCGTCGGGTCCGTGGACGAGGTTGGCGATCACGACATGGGTGTGGAGATGCGGGTCGCCGGCCCGTGACGTGCGGTGGCGAAACGCCGCGGCGACGAACCCGTCACCGGCAACGATCTCGGCTCCGCCGCGGCCACGCCGACCCCTTGATGCTTCCGTCTCGAACACCGTGAGTGCTTCACGAACCGCGATGTCGTGCGCCAGCCGGACCGCAGCGCGGATGTCGGGGGTGCCGAGACCGTGGAGGATCGACACCGACTTCGGGGCGTTGAACGTCGCATCAAACGCTGCGACGGTCGGAGCGGAGCGCGATGCGGTGATCCTGACGTTCGTTCCCGGATAGCGGTGTTCGAGCACAGCAGTGAAGTCGTATGGTCGGACCGTGCCGGCCAATCCCAACCGTCGCGCCGCTGCACCCACCCACTCGCCGGGTGCCTCACGAGTGGTCGTGTAGTACTCCTCAGCGCCGTCGGCGACCATGGCCGTGTAGTAGTCGCCGGCACCGGCGGCGAGTTTGCCGATGCTCAACAAGGCAACCACCAAAGGCGACAGCCGGCGTGACCGGCGTCAGGGCACCGTGGTGCAAGTGCGTCGAACGAAATGGCACCTGACCAAGCAACGGTCCTGCCGACCGCGCAACCGCTCACGAATCGAACCGCAACTGATCCACCGACACCAACCGACGACGACGACCAGACGTCGCGCTCGGGTGATCGGCACGAGCACGGGTCGCGTCGGGGACGACCGTGAGCGGAGCCGCCGCCGTGGCGACCGGCCCCGGCCCTGGGGTCACGGATGTCTCGATCGGGGCGCCGATCAGCCGCTCCAAGGCGGCTCTGGGGACCCGGAGCTGCCCTCCGACACGGATGACCCCCAAGCCTTCCCCGCCGCCCGTGGCGAGGTCACGGCGAGCGAGCTCGTAGGCGGTCGTGCGGCCGATACGCAGCACGACGGCCGCTTCGGTGA
>CALMLJ010000370.1 GCA_937868025.1 uncultured Acidimicrobiaceae bacterium | reverse complement strand
GAGTCGGCTGGGCCGCGGACGAAGTACCCGCTCACGATCGACAACTGCGGGCATGAAGCGACCTTCGAGCGTGCACCCGAGAAGGCGCTGCTCCTGTACGGGGCGTCGGTCGCCGAGGTGGAGACGATGATCGCGCTCGGCCTCGAGGATCGGATCGTGGCCAACGCCCAGACCTACGGCGTGTCCGACGTGAAAGGGATGGTCGACAAGATCGCTTCCCTGCCGACCGGGGGGATGAAGCTCAACGAGAGCTTCGAGGTCCCCAAGGAGCAGGTGTTGGCGCTGGAGCCGGATGTCGTGATCTCGACGTGGTCCGGCGGGTTCTCCGGTGATGTGGGCATGGCCACCCGCGACGAGCTCGCCGAGGCCGGGATCAACAGCTACGTGACACCGTCCAACTGCGCGAACGGGAAGACCGACCCGACCGCAGAAGAGGAGGCGGCCTACGCGTCGCAGTCGTACGAGGACAGCTTCGATCTCATCCGTGAACTCGGCGAGATCTTCGACGTGCAGGGCAAGGCCGAGGAAGTGATCGCGGCAGCCGAGAAGCGAATCGAGGCGATTCCGACGTCGGGCGACGGCGAGCCGCTGAAGGTGCTGGTCGCCTACCCGAGCATGGGGACGATGATGGGTCTGGACGTACCGTCCGTGTTCGCCGGTCCGTTGATGGACAGCATCATCGAAGCCGCCGGGGGCGTGAACTCCTTCGACGGGTTCGAGACCGTCAACGACTCGATGTCGATCAACGCGGAGGCCCTGTCGGCCGCCGATGTGGACGTCCTCGTCATCGGCACCTACCTGCCCGACGACGACCCCGAACAGTTCGCCGACGCGTTGTTCGCCCAGTACCCGCAGTGGACGGCTTCGAAGAACAAGGCGTACACCGTGGTGTCGGACAGCGTCTATCTGGGCCCGTTCAACGACATCGGGATTCAGAAGATCGCCGATGCCATCGCTGCCGCGAGCTGAGACCCGTACGCGGTCGAGCCCCCACCTCATCGGAGGTGGGGGCTACGGCGCCCTGCTCGTCGCGCTCGTGCTCGGGTTGGTCGTCGCCCTGGTCGCTGGGATCTCGATCGGCACGGTCACGTTGCCCGTCAAGGAGGTCTGGTCCGTCGTCGGGCATCACCTCGGCGTTCTCTCCGCCGCACCGACGAAGGTGCAGGACCAGATCGTGTGGGACTTCCGCACACCGCGGGTGCTGCTCGCCGCCGTTGTCGGCGCAGCGCTGAGCGTGGCCGGTGCGTGCCTTCAGGTGCTCGGGCGCAACGCACTCGCCGATCCCTATGTGCTCGGCGTCAGCTCCGGCGCGTCGTTCGGCGCGGTGCTCGTGCTCGCCTACGGCACCGGGGTGTCGGGCGGGTTGAGCGTGACCGGCGCTGCGTTCGTCGCAGCGATGCTGACGCTGTTCGTCGTCTTCGTGCTCGCCCAACGCGGCGGCCGCGTCGGGCCGTCCCGGCTCGTTCTGGCCGGCGTCGCGGTCAGTTACCTCGCCACCGCCGGTACCAGCTTCGTCCAGCTCTACACCCGACCCGCCGAGCTGCGTGGCCTCATGTTCTGGATCCTGGGGTCGTTCGCCTCGGCCTCGTGGGACGACCTCGGAGTCCCGACCGTCGTCATCGCCGTGACCGCCGCGTGGCTGCTGGTGAGGGCGCGGTCGCTGAACGTGATGTCGACCGGAGACGACTCCGCCTCGGCACTCGGCGTCGACGTCAACCGGTTCCGCATCGAACTGTTGATCATCTCCTCGCTGCTGACCGCGTGCGCCGTGGCCGTCGCCGGCGGGATCGGGTTCGTCGGTCTGATGGTCCCGCACGCGTGCCGATTCCTGGTCGGGCCCGACCACCGGAGGCTGCTTCCCGTGGCGCTGCTCACCGGCGCCTCGTTCATGGTGGCCGTTGATCTCCTCGCCCGTGTCGTCGACCGGCCCAACGAGCTCCCGGTCGGGATCTTCACCGCCGCCGTGGGTGCTCCGTTCTTCCTCGTCCTCATGCGCCGCTCCGGAGCCATTCGGTGAACGTCACCCTCGACGGCATCACGGTCACGATCGATGGCGCTGAGATCGTCGGCGACGTGTCCGTCGAGATCCGCTCGGGCGAGATGCACGGCGTCGTCGGCCCCAACGGATCGGGGAAGAGCACGCTGTTGCGGTGCCTGTACCGGGCGCTGCGGCCGGCGAGCGGACGAGCGATGATCGACGGCGACGACATCTGGCGACAGCTGACTGCCCGACAGGCCGCGCAGCGGCGGGCGATCGTCCCTCAGGACAGCAGCATCGACTTCGACTTCTCCGTCCGAGAGACCGTGTCCATGGGCCGTGCCCCGCACCAACGCCTGCTCGACCGCAACAGCGCCACCGATACCGAGATCATCGACGACGCCCTCGACACGGTTGCCATGACCACCTTCGGAGCGCGCCTCGTCTCGACCCTGTCCGGCGGTGAACGCCAACGCGTCCTGCTCGCGCGGGCGCTCGCCCAACAGGCGCCGGTGCTCGTGCTCGACGAACCCACCAACCACCTCGACATCCGTGCCCAGCTGGAGTTGCTCGAACTCGTCCGCTCGCTGCCGACCACCACGATTGCCGCGCTCCACGACCTCGATCACGCTGCGTCGCTGTGCGACGCCGTCACCGTGCTCGCCCACGGTCGCGTGGTCGCAAGCGGCCCGCCCGACGAGGTGCTCACGCCTGACGTGATCGGCCAGGTCTTCGGAGTCCGAGCCCACGTCGGAACCCACCCGCTCACCGGCCGGCCCCACATCACGGTGGCGACCCGTGCCGACCAGCC
>CALMLJ010000369.1 GCA_937868025.1 uncultured Acidimicrobiaceae bacterium | reverse complement strand
GTCTCGTAGCCGCCGATGAGCGACACCCCGCCGCCGGGCCCGCTGTCGGTCACGACGGGGACCCCGGCCATGCCGAGTGCCTCGACGTCGCGGTAGATCGTCCGGACCGAGACCTCCAGTTCGGCGGCGAGATCGGCGGCCGTCACCTTGCCGCGTCGCTGCAGCACCAAGAGGAGTTGGACGAGTCGACTGGCACGCATGATTCGACGGTATTCCACCATCACTGACAGAAGGTGTCAGGAATGATCCGGCAACATCTCGGGCATGATCGACTTCAACGAACTCTCCCGGATCGCTCCCGCGGTCGCCGGCCCCATCGGCGAGCGATTCGCAGCCAGCGGGCTCGGCATGCTCGGCACCGTTCGATCCAACGGTGCGCCCCGTGTCAGCCCGATCGAGGTCGGGCCCTACGAAGGCGGGCTGTTCGTCGGCATGATGCCCGGGTCCCAGAAGCACCTCGACGTCACCCGCGACCCCCGCTGCTGTCTGGTCACGGCCATCGCCGACCGCCACGACCTCGGCGGCGAGGGCAAGCTCTACGGCGCCCTCGACCTCGTGACCGATCCCGACCGGTCGGCGGCGATCCTCCGTCATCACGCCGAGGCGAACGGCTTCGACGCCGAGGAGTTGTCCGGCTCCCCGATGTTCGAGGTGCTGATCGATCGGGCCGCGTGGCAGCGCGTCGTCGACGACGCCTGGACCACGCTCTCGTGGCGACACGGGGTCGACGGTGTGCGCCGACGTCGGCGGACCAACTGAGGACGAGCGGCGGCGACCGGTCAGGTCGAGGCGATCAGCACGTCCTCCCCGGTCGACGGGCGGAGTCCGTCGGGTCGATCCGCGAAGTAGCGGTCGGCGAGCGTGCCCGATGCGATGTGTCGAGCACTCGCGAACCCGGCCTCGAGCGCACACCCGACGATCTCGTCGGGTGTGTAGAAGCTGACGAACGGCGTACCCGACGCCGCCGCGCCGCGGGCGCTCATCTCGAGCCCGGGACGGTCCGCCTCATCGGCCAGGTCGAGCGGCACGAAGAAGGTCATGACCACGGTCGAACCGGTGGCGAGGGTGGCCAGCCGACGCAACGTGGCCGCCGTCGCCGACTTCGTGAGGTACATCGAGACGCCGGTGGAGCTCACGACCGCCCGCCGCGCTGGATCGAAGCCGGCCGAGCGCAGGCCGTCCCACCAGTCTTCGCCGGACTCGAAGTCGACGGGCACGAAGTGCAACCAGTCGGGAGGAGCATGCCCGATCTCGACGAGCCGACGGCGTTTCCACGCCTGCGTGCCGGGTTGGTCGATCTCGAAGAACTGTGCGTGCTCGCCGTAGCCGGGGTGGCGTTGGGCGAGCGTGTCGAGCCCGGCCCCGAGCAGGACGATCTGGTCGACGCCCGCGCTGATCTGTTCGGCGACGAGGTCGTCGACGAACCGTGCCCGGGCGACGATCGCCGCACGGGGGCCGCTGGTGCGCTGAGGGTGCATGTCGGGTCGGTCGCGCCACCCCGGGTCGGGGTTCGCGAGCTCTCGGCCGAGGACGTCGTCGACCACCGGAGGGGCCGCGTCGATCTCGACGTGGAGCGCTCGCCAGAGCGCCGTCCTGACGGCGGTGT
>CALMLJ010000368.1 GCA_937868025.1 uncultured Acidimicrobiaceae bacterium | reverse complement strand
CCCTCACCGTCGCCGGCGATGATCACGGCTCGATCGTCGGGAACCGTCCGAACGACCGGCAGGGGATCGTCGACGGGATACACCGACACGGCCGGCGGATCGGCGTCGGTGTCGGGGGTCGCCAACTCCAGGTCGTCGAGGAGGGGCGACTCGCTCGTGGCCACGTTGGGGGTCGAAGGACCGAACGCCTTGCGGACACCCAGCCCGTCGACCCGTTCCATCCAGCGTTCCATCGGCCGGGGGCGAGGGGTGCGGAACCGTTCGTACTCCAAGTCGTTGCGGACGATCAGCTCGCCGACGCTCAACATCCGGAGGATCGCCGCGTACGAGTCCGGGTCGAAGCTGCGGTCCTGCAACGGCGTGTCGATCGCGTTCATCAGGTTGGCGGACGCGTTCGACCCGTAGGGCACGAGCTCGCGGGCGGCGTACGCCCGGTCGGTGAGCCCGGGGGTGATGGGATCAACCGAGGCCCCCCACCGGTAGTTGGCGAACTCGATGCCGGGGATCTCGAGCGCCCGGGTATCGCGGTCGCCGGCGTCGAGTTCCTTGCCGACGGCCTTCCAATAGTCGGGCACGTCGTTGGGCCGCTCGAGGAACGGGTCGATGAAGCGGCCCATGAACAACGGCGACAGGTTCGCCATGACCATCAGGAGGGCGAGGCCGGCGAATGCCAGGCGGCGCGCCGGCCAACGGCGCGACGCCGCCGCCACCCCGGCGCCCAGGAACGCCGCCAAGGCGAGGGAGAGCAGCGGGATGGCCCGGGGAGTCGAGCGCAGGGCGAGGCCCGACTCGGTCTCGGTGAAGGCCTTGAAGAGCGAGCCGTACGGTGACGGATCGTCGAGGGGGTGCGACCCGACCGAGACCACCAGTCCGACCAGTGCGATCGCCACGAAGAAGAGGCGGTAGCGGAACCGGACCCACAGGGCGCACGCCACGCACACGATCGGCACGGCGAACGACAGCGCCAGGGCGGGGAGTGACTGCGTCATCGTCGCCGCGGCCTTGAACCACGGGCCGAAGGTGTCGATGCCGTAGAAGAACCAGTAGCCGAGCGAGCGGCCGACCTCGGCCGACGTCGACGCGTCCGACACCGTTCGATAGGTCTCGGTGAACCGCAGCACGTTGATCCCGTAGCTGCCCTGCAACGCCAGACCGGCGACCCACCACAGCGACGTGATCACGCTGAGGAGCCCGATGCGCAGGACCGGCGCAATGGCCGCACGGAACGTGATCTCGCGCTCCACCCAGATGGCGTGCACGAGCCACAGGCCGGGCGCGAGGAGGACCAGGAGCAGCGACGTGGCGTTGATGCCACCCGATGCGAGCGCGACCAGGGCGAACAGAGCAGGGTGCTTCCACCCGGGTTGGCGGAGGGACCGGACCGTGAACGCGACCAGCCACGGCAGCGCCGTGAACGGCAGCAGGATCACCGAGTGCTTGTAGACGTAGTGGAGGAGATACGGGCTCAGGGCGTACGCGAACGCTGCGACCGTGACGCCCGGGCCCTCCCACTTGAGGGTCCGCAGCAGGTAGCGGACGCCGAGCCCGGCCAGGAAGATGATCGACCCCATCCAGATGCGCTGGGCGATCCAGTCGGGCACGTGCAGTTCGGCCATGAGCCAGTAGTAGGGGCCCATCGGGAACAGGTACCCGATGTTCTGGTGGGTGACGGTGCCGAGACCGACCGACGGATCCCACAGGTACGGCGCTTTCGACAGCAGCTTGGCCGGGTCGAGATACAGGTACGCCTTGGTGTCGGCCCCGAGCTTGCCCCGGTGCGTCAGGAGCAGCGGGACGTACGAGACGACCGCCAACATCACGTCACCGACGCGGGGGCGCCCGAACTGCGGACGCTGGAAACGACGGATCGGCACGGTGGACGAAGTTACTCGCGCCCCGGGTTCGGGCCATCCTCAAGGGCTGCCACCCGGCCCCACTAGGTTCCCCCTTCGTGCCCGCCCTGTTCGTCGCCACACCCCCCAGACCGGGCGATATCCGGACGTCGTTCCCCTACGTTCCGGCGCTCGACGGGATCCGCGGGCTCCTGGTGTTCCCGGTCTTGTTGTTCCACTTCTCGGTGACCGCATCGGTCGACGGGGTCCCGGCGGCACACCTCGCTCCCGGTTCGTACTTCGCCCCGTCGATGTTCTTCACGTTGTCGGGGTTCCTCATCACGTCGTTGCTCCTGATCGAGAAGCAGCGCACAGCCGTCGACGGTGGGGCCGGATCGGTCGACTGGCGGGGGTTCTGGCGCCGCCGCTTCCGTCGACTCGTCCCGGCGTCGCTGTTCGTGATCCTGGCCGCGGCGGCCATCCCGCTGGTCTGGACGAACGCGTGGGGCAAGCTCCCCACCTCGAATGCGCTTGCCGCCATCTTCTCGGTCAAGAACTGGCAGGACATCCACTACGCCGCATCCGCGGACCAGGGACTGCGGACGCTGGGCCCGCTGTCGCCATACTGGTCCCTGTCGATCGAAGAGCAGTTCTACCTCGGCATGTCGATCGTCATCGGCCTCGCCATGCTGCGCGTCGACTGGCGAAAGTGGCTGACCGCAACGTTCACAGCCATCGGCATCGCCTCGATCGTGGCGATGGTGGTGGTGCAGTCGACACCGAACCGGGAGCTGTTCGGCACCGACATCCGGGCGTCGGAGCTCGTCGCCGGCTGTCTGTTGGCCATGGCGGTGCAGCGGTTCGGCTGGCCGACGAAGTGGTGGTGGGGGGTGGTCGGGTTCGCGAGCCTGGCGGTCACGTTCGTGCTCTGGGGATGGGTGACCGAGCAGGATTCGTGGGTGCTGAACGGCGGGTTGGCCGCCGTGTCGCTGCTCAACGTCGGCATGATCCTCGGGGCCTCGTCGTGGGGGTCGTCGTTCGCCCGGGCGATGTCGTTCCGGCCGCTCGTCGAGATCGGCAAGCTCAGCTACCCCTTGTACCTGGTGCACTGGCCGATCGCACTGGCGACCCAGCCCGTGCACACCGGCCTGTCGGGCTGGACGCTCATGGTCGTCCGGTTCCTGCTCTCGATGGTGGTGGCCTGGCCGCTGGCCCACTTCGTCGA
>CALMLJ010000367.1 GCA_937868025.1 uncultured Acidimicrobiaceae bacterium | reverse complement strand
CTCCCCCGTCGGGCGGATCGGCAATGGCGATCGTCGGCACGTTGATCACGTCGGCACCGGCTGCCAGCAGGCGGTCGGTCAGACGAGATGCCTGCGCGGGCGCCCGCGTCACGACGATGCGACGTCCCGTCAGCGGCCGCGCGGCGAACCACTCGAGCTCGTCCGCGGCGACATCGCCGATGACGATCACCGACGGGGCGGCGAGCGGATGCTCGGCGATCGTGGCGAGCGACGCCCGGGTCGTGTGCTGGTTGGGGCGGGTCCCCCATCGCACTGCCGCGACGGGCGTCTGGGGTGCGAGGCCGCCGGCGATCAGGCGCTCGCTGATCCGACCGATGTTGGCGACCCCCATCAGGACCACGATGGTGCCACCGACACGGGCGATGGCGCCCCAGTCGACCTCGGACCGCTCCTTCGTCGGGTCCTCGTGGCCGGTCACGATCGTGACCGACGTCGACGAGTACCGGCGGGTGACGGGGATGCCGGCGTACGCAGGCGCCGCGATCGCCGACGTGATGCCGGGGACCACTTCCGCGGGGATCCCGGCGTCGCGGAGCACTTCGAGCTCCTCCGCACCGCGCGCGAAGACGAAGGGATCGCCGCCCTTCAGGCGTACGACCACCGACGCACTCGAACCGTGCTCGACCAGCAGCTCGTTGATGCGCTCCTGCGGGGTGGAGCCCTCGGATCCCCGTTTGCCGACGTAGATCCGTTGCGCCGATTCCGGCACCAGCTCGAGCAGCGACGGAGCCGACAACCGGTCGTAGATCACCACGTCGGCCCGGGCCAACAGCTCGGCGCCGCGGACCGTGATCAGTCCCGGGTCGCCGGGGCCCGCGCCGACCAGGAACACGGTCACGGCGTCAGGTACCCGTTCCCGAGAGCAGGCGCTCGGCGACGAGGGCGCCCAATTCGTCGGGCGCCTGGCCGACCGAGGCGAACCGGCGCATCGTCGTGTCGCCGGCGTCGAGCAGCACCCCGGTGAGGGTGATCGTGTCGTCGTCGGCGACCGTCGCGTGGGCGCCGGCGGGCAGATCGCAGTCGCCGCCGAGGCGGGCGAGGAAGGCACGTTCCGCATCGACGGCGAGCCGCGTCGCGCGGTGGTCGAGGCGGGAGAGCAGCTCGACGAGATCGTGGTCGTCGGCGCGGCACTCGATGGCGAGGGCCGCCTGACCGACCTGGGGCACCATGACGTCGACATCGATCGGGTCGACGACCTCGGGGCGGCGAGCGAGACGGTCGAGCGCCGCCTTGGCCATCACGATCGCATCGAACGAGGACGACTTGGCGAGCCGGGTGTCGATGTTGCCGCGAAGCTCCTCGAATCGGAGATCGGGGCGCAGGTCGGCCAGCTGGGCACGGCGCCGCGGTGACCCGGTGGCGACCGTTGCTCCCGCCGGGAGATCGGCGAGCCGTCCGCCGACGAGCACGTCCCGGGCGTCCGCACGCTCGGGGACGGCGACGATCACCAGACCGGTCGGGGTGAGGGCGGGAAGGTCCTTCGCCGAGTGCACGGCGATGTCGGCGCGACCGTCGAGGACTGCTGCCTGCACCTCCTTGACGAACACGCCCTTGCCACCGATCTGCGCCAACGGCACGTCGGTGCGGCGATCGCCCTCGGTCGAGATGATCTCGATCTCCACCGTGATCTCCGGCGCGACATCAGCGAGTAGGCCGGCGACGTGATGGGCCTGCCACAGGGCGAGGGCGGAGCCCCGGGTGGCGATGCGTCGCACCGACGCGGAATCCGACACCGCTTACAGGTCGAACAACTCGCGCAGCGAGCCCACGAGCCGTTCGCCACGGACGGAGCCTGCCGCGTCCTTGAGCGCCACCGTCGGCTCGTGCAACAGCTTGGCGACGGCGCCGCGCAGCACACTCTCGACGATCTCCCGCTGGGCAGGGTCGAGGCCGGCCAGCTTGGTGGCGTGACGCTGCAGTTCGTCGGCGACGACCGAGTCGCCCCTCCGGCGGAGCTCGACGATGAGCGGAGCGACCTCGCGCGCCGAGCTGGCGGCGAGATAGCGGTCGACCTCGTCGTCGACGATCGCTTCGACCGCTGGAATCTCCTGGCGGCGACGACTCAGACCCCGTTCGGCGAACGCGCTCAGGCCGTCCATGTCGAGGAGCGTGACGTCGTCGAGGGCGGCGACCTCCGGAGCGACGTCGCGCGGCATGGCGATGTCGACGAGCAGGAGCGGACGGCCGGCACGTTCGGCCATCGCCGAGCGCACCATGTCGGCGTCGATCACACCGGCCGGCGAGGACGTGGCGCAGAAGACCACGTCGGCATCGGCCAAGCAGGTCGGCAACTCGTCGAGACCGTCCCAGTGGTGCACCTCGGCGGCGAGGACCCGGGCACGCTCGGGAGTGCGGTTGAGCACCGTCATCTGCCGTGCGGAGCGCGACGAGACGAAGTCGACGACCCCGCGCGCCATCGACCCGGCGCCGACGACGACCACCCCGCGACCGTCGAGACCACCGACGTGGTCGTCGGCCATGATCACCGCAGCATGCGACACCGAGGTCACGTGCCGGGCGATGTCGGTCTCGGTGCGGGCCCGCTTGCCCACCTCGACGGCGTGACGGAACAGCAGGTTGAGCGTCGTGCCGGCGACACCGGCGTCGCGCGCCGTCGTCCACGCGTTGCGGACCTGACCGAGGATCTCGTGCTCGCCGACGACCACCGACTCGAGACCGGCGGCGACGGCGAAGAGATGCCGGACGGCGTCGGCATCGTGGGAGACCTCGAGGTGATCCGCGAACTCCTCGGGCAGCGTGAAGGTCACGTCGCTGATGAAGTCACGGACGTCGCGGTAGGCGCCGTGGAACTTCTCGGCGGTCACGAAGATCTCGATGCGGTTGCACGTCGAGATGATCACGGCCTCGTTGATGTGGTCACGCGAGACCAGATCGTCGAGGTACTTCGGCAACAGGGTGTCGTCGATCGTCAACCGCTCCAGCAACGCCAGCGGGGCGCTGCGATGAGTTGCACCGATCGCTACGACGGTTGACACGGACACACCTGAGCTTTCGTCCCGGGACGTACGCCCAAGGTACTGGTCAGTTTCACCGATCGCCCGACAGAACGCCAAGCTGGGCCCGAGGAGTGTGACCGATCGCTCACGAGCCGGCGCTGGCGAGGCCTGGGGTGGTCGGCGAGCCACCCGAACGCCGCTCC
This sequence comes from uncultured Acidimicrobiaceae bacterium, assembly GCA_937868025.1. The sequence continues at coordinate 1,066 of CALMLJ010000367.1, read as the reverse complement.
TGGTAGAAGCTGAGGATCTGCAGCTCGACGGCCAGGTCGACCTTCCGAACGAGGATGCCGTCGGGCACCGTGATCACGGTCGGCGCGAAGTTGAGGATCGACGTGATGCCCGCCTCCACCATGCTGTTCGCCACGTCCTGCGCTGCGTGGGCGGGCGTGGCGATCACACCGATCGTGATGCCGAGGCCCGACACCAGCTCGCCGAGCTCGTCGACGTGACTGATGCGAACCCCTTCGAGCTCGGTGCCGACCTTGGCCGGGTTGGCATCGACCAGCGCAGCGATCACGAAGCCCCGCTCGGAGAACCCGCCGTAGTTGGCGAGCGCCTGGCCGAGGTTGCCCATGCCGGCGATGACGCACGGCCAGTCGTGGGTGAGCCCCAGTTCCCGTCGGATGTGCAACAGGAGGTACTCGACGTCGTACCCGACGCCGCGAGTGCCGTAGCTGCCGAAGTAGGAGAGGTCCTTGCGCACCTTGGCGGCGTTGACGCCGGCCATCTCGGCCAGGCGCTCCGACGACACCGTGGCGAGCTGCTCGTCCATCAGCTCCTGCAGGCTCCGCAGGTAGAGAGGGAGCCGCGACACCGTCGCCTCGGGGATCGATTGGCCTTGCGGGCTCCCAGCCATTCGACCGAGGGTACCGTCCACGTGCGTTATTTCACAAAGTGCCGGGTCGGGTCAGCGCAGCGCCCGACGGAGGACCTTTCCACCCATTCCCTGGGGCACCTCGTCGACGAACCACACCTTCTCAGGACACTTGTAGCGGGCGAGGCGGCTCGAACAGAACCGCACGACCTCGTCCTCCTCGATGGACTGTCCGTCGGCGGTGACGACGTAGGCCTTGACGGCCTCACCGGAGTACGGGTGGGGTACGCCGACCACCGCGCAGGCGTCGATCGCGGGATGCTGCATCAGCACCTCTTCCACCTCGGCGGGGTACACGTTGAACCCCGACACGATGATGAGGTCCTTCACCCGGTCGACGAGGTACAGATAGCCCCCGTCGTCGACAGTGGCGACATCACCGGTCACCAGCCAGCCCTCGGGGTTGATCGCACGGGCGGTGG
>CALMLJ010000366.1 GCA_937868025.1 uncultured Acidimicrobiaceae bacterium | reverse complement strand
CCGACCCTTCGAGCCTCGACCTTGTCGCATCGAGCTGCCACGCAGTCGCCGCCTACGCGTTCAGGCGCAACGTCAGCCTCGTCGTGCCGAAGCTCGGGTGCGGGCTCGGAGGGCTCGACTGGGCCGACGTCGGCCCAGTCGTCGACGACGCATTCGCATGCGTCGACTACGTCATCGCCGCACCGGTGGGGACCGCTCACGGCCCGCCCACATAGAACCCATGAACGCCACGCAGTCCCACCTCACCGCCTTGCGCGCCATCGCCCGGAGCATCGACGGAGAGCCCGTCACCGCGGAAGAGATGGAAGCGGTCGCCGCGTGGCGCGGGTGGGGGCCGGCGGCGAAGATGCTCGAGAACCACTCGCCGCACCGCTCCGAGATCATCGCGACGCTCGACGAGGAACAGCTGGAGGCTGCGAAGCGGGCTACAACCACCGCGTTCTACACGCCCCCATGGCTGGCGGCCTCGATCTGGTCGGGCGTCCGTCGTTCGCTCGGGTTCACTGGCGGTCGGGTCCTCGAAGCCGGTTGCGGGTCCGGACTGTTCTTCGACGACGCGGTCGGTGAGCTCGTCGGCGTCGAAGCCGACCCAGTCACCGCCGAAGCGGCACGGCTCCGACACCCCGAAGCCACGATCGTCACCAGCCGATTCGAGAGGTTCACCGCGCCTGCCGGATCGTTCGACCTCGTCATCGGCAACGTCCCATTCGGCAAGGACACCCCCTACGACCCGATCGACAATCCGGCAGGCCTTGCGATTCACAACTACTTCATCGCCAAGGCACTCCGCCTCGTCCGCCCCGGCGGCGTCGTCGCAGTCGTCACGTCACGCTTCACGCTCGACGCCGGCACCACCAAAGCCCGCGACGAAATCGCCCGCTGGGGTTCGCTCCTCGGTGTCGTCCGCTTCCCCGAAGGAACGTTCGCCGACATGGGGACCAACGTCGTCGCCGACCTCCTGATCTTCCGTCGTGACGACACCGATGGCTCCCCTCGCCTCGCCGACGCCTCGTGGCGTGCATCCACCAAGCTCGCCGGCCGCTACGACCTCGAGATCCCCCGCTACATGCGTAACCGCGATGACACCATCCCGACGATGAACACGTTGTTCGATGTCGGCTCCCCTACCGTCGGCGTCGTCGGCGAACTGGCCGTCGGATCCGGCATGTACGGCTCGGGTTCGGTGACGTGGCGCCTCGAACGTGGCGCCGACGTCCAACGCGAAGTGACCAAGACGGTCGCACGAGTCTTCGACGCCGTCGCTGCCACCCACACGTTCGACCACACAGCCCCGCTCGCGTCGTTCGACCCGACCGCCGCCACTCCCGACACGAAGGTTCTGCCGGGCACCATCAGGATCGCAGGCAGCGGCTTCGAACGGTTCACCGCAATCGACGGGTGGATCGGACATGACGCTGGCCGAGAGGCGGCTGAACTGACGGCCCTCATCGAACTGCGCGACGCCGTCCGAACGATGCTCGATGACCGGGACAGCCGCGACAACGTCGTCGAACTGCACGCCGCCTACACGAAGCGGTGGGGTTCCCTCCGACGAGTTGGCGGGACAGCCACCGCACCCCGCTACCCGAAGCTCGGCGGGTTCCGTGTCGACCCGGGTTGGCCACTTGTCGCCAGCCTCGAGATCGGCCTGACCGCACCAGCGCCCGAGGCCGAGGTCGTCGTCACCGACCTGGCGAGCGCGATTGCAGTGTCGCTCGACCGCACCGGTGGTCTCGATGTCGACCTGGTCGCCGAACTCCTCGGCTGGACCGCCGACTCGGTTCACGAGCAGTTGACGGACAAGCGTCTTGCGTTCGCCGACCCGCTCACCGGCCGCTGGATGATGGCCGACGAGTACCTGTCCGGCGACGTCCGCACCCGTCACGCCCAAGCGGTCGCAGCGGGCGCGGAGCCCAACATCTCCGCTCTCGCCGAGGTAGTGCCCGCCGATGCGACCCCCGAAGAGGTTGCCGCCCGGCTCGGCGCAGCGTGGATCGCTCCCGAGATCATCGCCGCATTCGTCAACGAGCTCGTCTCCCCCGGCCGCTACGGCGGTGGCATCAAAGTCGAACACGCAGCCGAGGTCGGCCAGTGGAAGGTCGTCCCCGGCCCTCGGAAGGACTACTCGACGTCGCTCACGGCCGGCACCTGGGGAACCCCCTGGATGGACACGTTCGACATCGTCCAGGGCATGCTCAACATGTCGGCGCTCCGCGTGTGGGAGTCGATCTTCGTCAACGGGGCGGAGTTGAAGCGGATCGACAACGCTGCGACCGAAGCGGTCAACGAGAAGGCCGCCGAGATCGCGGAGCGGTTCGGCGAGTGGGTGTGGGAAGACCCCGACCGCACCGAAACCCTGCTCGCCGAGTTCAACCGCCGGTTCCGATCCCACCGCGGCCGCAACTTCGACGGCTCCCACCAGACGTTCCCCGGCCTCAACCCGGCGTTCGTGCCCCACGATCATCAGCGCGATGTCGTGTGGCGTGTCGTCGCATCCGGGAACACCCTGATCGGACACGACGTGGGCGCCGGCAAGACCGCGTCGCTGATCATGTCGGCGATGGAGTCGCGTCGGCTCGGGCTGGTCAACAAGCCGATGATCGTCGTCCCGAACCACATGCTCGAGCAGTTCACCGCGGACTTCATGTCGCTGTACCCGAAGGCGAACGTGCTCGCCGCGGGCCGCCATGAGACCTCGGCATCCGAGCGTGCCGAGTTCGTCGCGGCCGCCGCGATCGGTGATTGGGACGCGATCGTGTGTACGCACAACGCGTTCGGTCGGATCGGACTCTCTGACGAGTCGATGGCCAACTACATCCGCGACGAGATCGCACGGTTCGATGCGGCGATCGGTGAGAACACCGAGCAGCGATCGGTCGTGAAGGCGATCGAACGCCGCAAACGCGCGCTCGAAGCGAAGTTGGAACGCCTCGTGCTCGGCCAGCAGCGCGACGACACCGCCGTGTCCTTCGAGGACCTGCAGGTTGACGCTCTGTGGGTCGACGAAGCTCACCGGTACAAGAACCTTGCGGTCAACACGCGATCCGACATCGCCACCGGCAACCCGTCCAAGACCGCGTCGGATCTCGACGCAAAGCTCGCCTGGATCCGCTCCACCTACGACCCGAACCGGGCCATCGTGTTCGCTACCGGCACCCCGATCAGCAACACGCTCGCCGAGCTGTGGGTCGTGCACCACTACGTCGACCCGTCGTCGCTCGAAGAGGCCGGGCTCGCCGAGTTCGACACCTGGCTTGCCACGTTCGCCGAGGTCGTCACTGGACTCGAAATGGATCCGTCAGGCACCGGGTGGCGGATGAAGTCGCGCATCGCCCGCTTCTCGAACGCCCCCGAGATGGTCCTCATGTTCAGCCGCTTCGCCGACATCCAGACCCACGAGGATCTCGACCTGGCGTTGCCCGACTGCACGCGCAGCATCGAAACGGTCGACTGCTCGCCCGAGCTCGCCGAAGCCATGGAGCAGTTCATGGAGCGCGCCGACCAGATCCGGGCCCGAATGGTGAAGTCCGACGAAGACAACTTCTTGAAGCTCTCCACCGACGCCCGGCACGCGTCCCTCGACCCCCGCCTCGTCGGGCTCGACGCTCCCAGCGACGGCGGCAAGATCGGCCGATGCGTCGACCGGTGCGCACGCAACCGCCACGGCCTGCAGATCGTGTTCTGCGACCTCGGCACCCCCGGCTCCACCCGATTCGACATGTACGCCGAGCTGCGGTCCCAGCTCGTCGCACGCGGATTCGAGTCCGACCGAATCCGGTTCGTGCAGGACGCCAAGACCGACAAGGCGAAAGAGTCCCTGTTCGCCGCATGCCGCAACGGCGACGTCGATGTCGTGATCGGCTCGACCGGTACCTTCGGCGAAGGCACCAACATTCAGGATCGGGTGACCGCCATTCACCACCTCGACGCCCCCTGGCGGCCCTCCGACATCCGCCAGCGCGAAGGTCGCGGCGTCCGGCAGGGGAACCCGAACCATGTCCGGATCTACCGCTACGTCGTCACCGGTTCCTTCGACGCCTTCATGTGGGGAACCCTCGAACGCAAGGCCCGCTTCATCGAGCAGGTGTACCGCAGCGAGGCTCGGGCCATCGAAGATGTCGACGGCGATGCAGTGTTCACGTTCGCCGAGGTGAAGGCCGTCGCCTCCGGCAACCCAGCCCTGCTGCGACGCGCCGAGCTCGAGAACCTGATCGCCAAGCATCGTCGCAGCCGCACCGGCCACATTCGCACCAACCGGCACCGGCGCTCCATGATCAAGGATCTCGGCGTCGCGATGTCCAACAACGTGCGGCTCCGTGACGGGCTGCTGATCCTCGAACACATCGACGGCGCACTCAACTCCAACCCTGCCTTCGCTCGCCGTTACAGCTCGACCCCGTTCGACGCCGAGGAGATGGCGATCGAGGTGCTCGGCGGCCGAGACCACCAGGTCATGGTCAACTCCCGCGTGACCTTGACGATGCGGCGCCGCGGCGCCCGCCGCATCGACGCCGAGTTCTCGTTCAACTACGACCCGCTCCTCACCTTCGAGGTCAGCGCCAGAGATCTCCGCGACGAAGCGGCGCCGACGCTTCACCACCTGTGGGCGACGTTCCTGAACATCCGCCCCGGACGCATCGCCGAACTCGACGAGGAGATCGCCACCACCGAAGCCGAGATCGCCTCTCTCACAGCGCAGTCCGAAGCGGCGTGGGCGGGCGACGGCGAGCTCGCCGCCCTCGAAGCGGAACTGGTCGCGATCGACGAGGAGCTGCGTCAGGCCAGCGTCGCCTCCGTCGGATCCCCGACCGACAGGTCGGTCGCCGAGGCAGCCGACCAGAGCGACGAGGCGCTCGTCGCCTAACCCGGAGGAGCGGCCGCTTCGGCAACCCACATGCGGTCCATGGCCACCAACGCACGACATCGCGCCGGGGCCGCCGGGTCCGTCGGCGGTCGCTTCGCCCCAACAAGCCGAAGCGAATCCGACGTCGCGATCACAGACGGCACCCCCTGCTCGTCCTGTGGCACGTCGACCAAACGCAGCTCCGGACTGTGCCGCCGCTGCGACCCCAAGCGCACCAAGCCGTCGGGGCCCGTCGCCGGCGTCGAACACGTGACCCGATCCGGGCCGATCCTCGACCGAACCGTCACCGTCGACATCGGTGACATCGTCCAGTGCGATTACGGGTTCGTACCCGTCTACCGCGGAGGCGCTCGAGTCGAAGGCCAGGTGCGCGGGTGCCGAAACGCTGTCCGCTCCCCGGCGACCACCTGCCACCAACACGGCGGGAGCACCGAGACGAGCCTTGGACGCACGATCTCCAAGGCGCTCGCTGAGGCGGGGCGCGGCGAGTGCCATCCGCTTGCCGCCGAGCACTGGGCACAGACCGACGAGCGCCTCGCAGCGGCTCAGGGGCGCCTTCTCGGACTGCTCGAGACCGACACCACTGCCATCGCGCAGCTGTACGTCGAGTGGCGCCGCCAAGATGCCGACGGTGTCGCCCGCTTCTCACCGTCGAACCAGATGCTCGTGCTCGCCCAGCACTGGGCGAACGCCCTCGACGAGACCGAAGACGCTGACGAGGCCGACTCCGACGCCGCCATGGCTCTCGCTCTCAAGAGGTTGAAGGAGCCGCACCTCAACATCAACGCGTGGGCGAAGAAGGGCCGGACGCCAATCGACGGGGAACCAGGTGTTGCCGTGGTGTGGTGGAAGCCCGGCTCGAAGCCGAAGCAGAAGGCCGACGAGACCGACGAGGAGTACGAGCTCCGCTGCGCACGTTCGCGACGCGGCTTCCACGGTGCACACCTCGAGTTCCCGCTGTCGAGCACGGACGGCGACGAGTACCCCCTCGTCGAAGAGCCTCTCGCTGCAGCCCGCCCAACCGGATTCGGCGATCCCGACGCGGCGATCTCCCAGATGGAGCGTCTCGCCGCCGATATGGGGATCAAGGTGGTCTACACCGACCACCAGGACCGAGGAGCGATCGCCTACTGGTTGGCTTCGGAATCGAAGATCAATGTGTGGACCGGGGTCGGTGGCGGCGACGCCCGGGCCCGGGCCCATTCTCTCGCCCACGAGCTCGGCCACGCACTGCTCGGGCATTCGACCGACGCTCAGGCCGAGGAGCGGTCCGCGGAGAAGGAGGTGGCGGCCGAATCGTTCGCCGCCCTCGCCCTCGCCCACCACGGCATCGACTCGTCGGAGATCAGTGCCCACTACATCGAAGGTTGGCGCCGCAGCGCCGGCATCGACATGAAGTCCGCCGGCCTCGGCCCGCTCCGCAGCGCTGTCGTCGCGTTCGACGGCTACGTGACCGCAACCGCCAACGAGAACACCGGAGAGCAGCCATGACCACCAACCGACGGCCGCCCGGAACCCCCACCGGCGGCCAGTTCGCTCCCGTCGACCACCCCGAGGCCTCGAACGTCGAACTCGACGACGCAACCCACCGCGTCGCCGCACTGCTCGACGACTTCGGGACGAGCGTCACCGAGTTCAGCCGCCTCGGACGTCGAACCGAACTGCTCGGAGCGAAACTCGCGGCGACGATCCTCCGTCACCACCATCCGACCGCCCGATACCTCCTCGTCGAGTCCAACGACCAGGGCGGTGACGACATGGTGCCGGTCGCGCTGATCGACGACGACCTGAACGACATCGACGAGGAGGACCTCTGGTCTCTCGAACTGCCCGGCTGCACCGACGAGCTCTTCTACTTCGTCGGCCAGATGACCGACAGCGACGGCCCGAACTACTGGACAGAGTTCGAAGCGCCCGAGGAGGAGCGGGACCGGCTCGGCGAATCGCACCCCGAGGTGATCCGTCGACACGGTCCATCGATCCTCGACCTGGACAAAGCGCTCGCGTGGGACCCGAACGGCCCCAGCGAGCAGCCATGACCGCCAACCGGCGCCATCCCGGCGGCACCCCAGCCGGCGGACGCTTCGCTCGAGTTCGACGGAACGA
>CALMLJ010000365.1 GCA_937868025.1 uncultured Acidimicrobiaceae bacterium | reverse complement strand
CGCGAACGTCCATGTGATGTCTCCCCCTGTGGTCGGGTCATCGTAGGACGGCTCCACCCTCACCCGTCTTGGCCCCACCCGTTTTGTCCCGCGGATGCGTGCAAATTCACGCGCATCCGCGGGACAGAACAGGCCAGCATGGAGGTCATGCGGGTCGAGTTCACCAAGCACGAGAAGAACGGTCGAGTGGCCTGCGCGTGGACGGCGACGCGTGGCAAGCGCACCGAGGTTCCCGGCTCGTTGATGCCCGCGGGCAAGGACATCCCTCACGACCTCGGTCAGTACGTGGTCGAGGCAGCGACCGGGTACGCCGACGGCTTCTGGGGTCTGATCGATCGGGGCGCGACGTTCAAGAGCACCGGCCGCAAGGCGACCCGTCCCGGTCGGGCGATCATCCGCGACCATCGCGCCGAGCTCGACGCGTCCGAAGGCCTCGCCGGAGCACACCTTGCTGCGTGGCGTGCCGGCGAGATCTCCGACGTGAGTGACGCACTCACGGTTGCCTACGACCAGTGGCAGGCGTTGGCGCCGGGCGAACACCTCGTCTTCGAGTGGCCGTCACCGGCCGGTTCGTCGGATGGCCGCGTTGGGATCAGCGGCTGAAGGTGCAGTGCTGTCCGACCCACCCGCCGAAGGCAGCGGCGTCGACGTGGCCGATCAGAGGATCGATCGGCGTCGCGCAGCTGGCGCTCGGTCCGGGGAGCGATGGCGGCGGGAAGGTCGCCTCGAGGCCCGCACCCTGGCTGATCAGTTCGTCCCGCAGTCGTCGCACGTCGGTGTCGAGGTCGCCGAGGGGGCCGGGACGGCTGCCGGCCAGGACCTGTCGGGCCGGCAATCCGGAGCCGGGCTCGACGGCGTTGGTGATCTCGAATTCGAGGACGCTGCCGTCGTCAGGGTCGAGGGTGACGGCGAACGTTCCGGTGCCGTTCGGGAACGTGTACCGGTCGCCGTGTTCGCCCAGGGCGGTCGTCGCTCCGGTCTCGACCTCGAGGCCGGGCACGGCGGCGACACGTCGGACCAGTTCGGCCCGGGTGCCCGCCTGCAATCCACCCTGGGAGAACCCGTAGATCAATGCCGACCGACGGGCCTGCTCGGGGTCGACCGACTGCCTGCCCTGATCGCCGGTACCGTCCTCGACCGCCCGATCGAGGACGGCGTCGATGTCGTCGGGCCGGGTCGACGGGTTGAAGCCCGATGCCGAGGCGGTGAACGCCGTGATCGGATCGGCGTTGCGGCCGTCGTCGCACTTCGACGCGCTGTCCGATTCGGAGAAGGAGATCTCGGTGCAGCGAGCTTCGGTGACGGTGCCTGTCGAGGTCGTGGTGACGCTCAGCGTCGACCGCACCGTCGGTCGGTCGGACACGGGCGTTCGCTCGACCCGGGAGGCGAGCGCGAGGAGCCGCGCCTCCGCCGAGGCGGGGGCGGCGCCGAGTCCGCCGGGCAGCGACGGACCGGCGATCACCGTCACGGCGACGATCGATGCAGCGATGCCGACGGCCGCCGCGCCGACAGCGGTCAGGGCCCGCCGGCGCCGGCGCGGCAGCCGAACGACGTGCGCCGGTGCGGGGGCCCCATCGGGGGCCGTCGCAGCTGCGTCGTGGATGCGCCGGAGGATCGCGTCGCGGGCGGCGTCGCGCACCTCCGCCGCCGGCGGATCGGTGTCGCGGCCGAGCCGCGCCACGAGATCGAGTTCGGTCAGATCGTTCATGTCCTGAGTCCTTCGGGTGAGGTGGATGGGTGCCCTGAACTGGTGAGCGCGGCGAGCGAGGCTCGGAGCCGGCCGCGGGCTCGGGAGATGCGGGAGCGGACCGTGCC
>CALMLJ010000364.1 GCA_937868025.1 uncultured Acidimicrobiaceae bacterium | reverse complement strand
GGAGTCTCGGACATGAGGACACGACGCGTGCTCATCGCAGCGCTGGCAACGATGGCGATCGGGGGAGCCACGATCGCCACCGCCGGGACCGGCAGTGCCGACGCTGCGCCGGAGGTGCCGTGGTACCAGCGCCCGGCGACCGTCGGCACGGGCTTCTCCGAGCTTCCAGGCGTCCTCACGACTGACCTGGTCTCGGCGTCGGGCCGCTGGATCGTCGTCAACGGAACGGTCTTCGGGCCCGGCGAGCCTTCGAGCACCACGTACCTCCGCGACCGGTGGACCGACACGACGACCGTGATCGCGGCCGACGGCGGGGCCGAAGCGATCTCTGCGGGCGGCCGCTACGTCGCCGGCAGGTCGAACGACGGTGACGGCTGGATCTACGAGATCGGGACGGGCCAGATGTCGGAGTTCCCCCGACCCAGCGCCGTCATCGGCGTGGAGTTCCTCGGCATCAACGACGACGGATACTTCATCGTGACGGACCGAGGTTCCGCGCTCCCGCCGGCCGAGTCGCTCAATGGTGCCGGGCGGATCCTGCCCGACGGCACCGTCACCGCGGTGACGCCGAGCGCTGCGGCCGAGGAGGAGTTCTTCCACCTCACTCCCTCGTTGCAGTACGCCGTGACCGACCGCGGACGGATCGACCTGACCACCAGTGCGTTGCTCCCGCGCCCGACCCTGCTGGGCGACCTTCCGACGAACGGCGACACCGTCACGGCCAACGTCCGCAGCGCTGCCATCTCGCCGAACGGTCGTTACGTGGCCCTCGGGTACATCCTCACCCGGTACCTCGATCACGAGAACATCGAGACCACCCACATCGACCTGTGGGACACGCGGACCGGACAGGTGACGCCCCTCGCGAGCAGCACCGGCTACAACGACCTCACTCCCCGGGCGGTGCTCGACGACGGTCGCGTGCTCTACTACCGGGCCGTCGACGGTCAGATCGGCGACCTCGTCCTCGTGGACGCCGCTCGGCTCGACGAGGCGCCGTACCTCGTCTCGCGTACGTTCGGCGGCGCTCCGGCTCACACGACGTCCCTGATCGGCGCGTCCACCCGGTCGACCGTGGCGACCGACATCAGCCGTGCATTGATCTGCACGAACGACGCCCTGTCGCCCTTCGACACCGACTCGGCGGTCGACTGTTACCTCAAGCCGTTCCCGTCCAGTCCGCTCGCGGACTGAGGAGGCGACCTCATGCGTTTCAAACGGCGTTGGGCGATTGCGATCACGGCGGCGGCCTGTGTCGCGGCCGGCCCCGGCCTGGTATCGGGTCCGGCGAACGTCGCGTCGGCGGCACCCGCCGACATCCCGTGGTTCGAACGACCGGTCACCGTCGGCACCGGATTCCGCCTCGGCACCGGTGCCACCACGGCAACAGCACAGGTTGTGTCGGCCTCGGGCCGATGGGTCGCGTTCACATCGACCGCTGCCGACCTGCTCCCGGGCAGCGTCGGCGGCGGAGCGTTCCTCCGCGACCGTTGGACCGACACCACCACGCGCCTCGGCGCCGGCGTCGCCGGACAGCTCACGCCGACGCGCATGTCCCACGACGGCAACCTCATCGCCGGCAGCGGCTCCGACGGGTCCGTCGACTTCAGCTGGATCCACGATCAACGCACCCGCCGCACCACCAAGCTGGTGGCGGAGGCGGCCCGGGAACCCGCCGAGATCCTCGGCATCAACAACGACGGCTACTTCATCGCCCGCGACGGCATCTCGGCGGTCGGCGCTCCCCGCCTCAATCGAGCCGGGCGGATCCTCGCCGACGGCACGCTCACGCCGATGAGCGTGACGTCGAAGGGCAGCCGCCAGTTCGATGCCCTGACACCTTCGCTGCAGTTCGCGATCGCGACGCGCGACCTCGGTACGGCACCGTGGGGCGCCCAGGGCGACACGCTGCGCATCGACCTCACGACCGGTGCGATGACGAGCTTCGCCGATTCGTTCCCCGGTGCCGAGGGCCGACTCGGCCGCATCCGTTCGACGGCGATCTCGCCCAACGGGCGCTACGTCGCGATGGTGTTCCAGCTGCCGGTCGGCTTCGCAATCCGGGTCTGGGACGCCGAGGCCAACACCTACGTCGACCACCAGGTGCCCGACGGCGAGGACGGCCGCGATCCGGTGGTCCGCGCTGTCCTCGACGACGGCCGCATCGTGTACGACACGGTGACCAACGCCGTGTTCTTCGCCGCCCCCGTGCGCCACCCCGAGCAGGCCGCCCGCCGCCTGACGGTGAAGTTCGACGACGGTTCGGCGGTGCGGATCCGCCACGATGAGACGTTCCGGGCCAGCTCACAGGTCGCGACCGACATCGATCGGGTGCTCATCTGCCCGCTCGACCCCATGAGCTCGTTCGCTCCGAGCTACCAGGAACACTGTTACCTCAAGCCATTCCCGCCCAGCCCGCTGGCCGGCTGAGTCGGGAACGACCCCGAGCCCGATATGCGCCTCCACACCAGACTTCTCGTCGGAACGACCGCAGTCGCCGTTGTGCTCGGCGCCGCCCTGGCGCCGGCCCCCGCCGAGGACACCTTCCCTTCGTGGCGATACCCTGCCAGCCTGCAGTCCGGATACCGACTCTCGAGCGACGCCTGGACAGCGCGGGTGTCGAGCTCGGGTCAGTGGGTGCTGTTCACAACGGTCGATTGGGAGAACCTCGGCGCCGAGAAGTTGTATCTCCGGGACCGCTGGACCGATCGCACGACCTACCTCGCCGACGTGGTCGACGGGCGGTCGACGACCATGTCGGACAACGGGAGATTCGTCACGTACTGGGCCACCGACGCATCGACCACCATCCGTGATCTCACCGGCGGCGCCACGGTCACGGCCACCGGATCGGTGATGGCGATCAACAACGACGGCTACTACTTGACGCGCAGCACCGGCGCGGGCCCGAGCCGTCTGCTCGCCGGGCGGGTCCTTCCCGGTGGCCAGCGGGAGCCCGAGCGGGTGGCGGCGCGCGGCGACCTTCCGTTCCGCGACGTCACGCCCTCGCTCGAGTACGCCGTGGCGATCCGCAATGGAGGCATCGTCCGGGTGTCGATGACCACCGGCGACGTGTTGCCCGGGCCGGGCCCGTTCGCTGCGCCGTTCGGCGATGCCCGAATCTCTCCCGATGGCCGGTGGGTGGCCTCGATGGACCCCGGCAGGGTGCAGCTCCTCCTGTGGGACACGACGACCGGTCAGACGTGGACCCGCCGGATGGACGACACCGTCGACGGCGTGCTGGCCGTGACGAACACCGGCTACGTCTTCTCTCGGAAGACACGATTCGAGATCGAGGGTGGGACCCCGGACTCACCGATCGGCCAGATCCGATCGATCCCGTTCGGCATCGACGTCCGAACCGCCCTGCCCGAGTACCGGCTCGCACTCGACTGGGCGAGCGGCGCAGGTACGCAGCTGGTCGCCGGCGACATCGACCGCATCATCGTGTGCACCACGGAGTCACTCATCCCGATCGACACGAACCGCCGCACCGACTGCTACCTCAGGCCATTCCCGCCCAGCCCGCTGGCCGGCTGAACCCCACGGAACGAGTGAACCTCATGAGAGCACGAAACGCAGTTCTGTCCGGACTCGCGACCCTCGCTGTCGTCGGCGCCGCCGTCGGTTCCCGCGCCGATGCCGCTCCCGAGGTCCCCTGGGGCCAACGACCCGTGACGGTCGGCTCGGGGTTCGCCCTCGCGTCGACGCCGTCACAGGACGTCTTCGACCCGGCACCGGCGGTGACGGCATCCGGCCGGTGGGTGGTGTTCGCGACGAGGGCCGCCCTCGATCCGAACGACATCGACGGCGAGCCCGACGTCTACCTGCGCGACCGCTGGACCGACCTGACAAGGTTGCTGCCGGGCGAAGGCTTCATCCTGAATCTCGCCGTCTCCGCAGGCGGCTCGTACGCGGTGTCGTCCCGCGAGGTGCGCGACCCCGAACTCGGCCCCCAGGTGGCCCACCGCTTCTACAACACCTCGACGGGACGGACCACCGAGGTGGTCGGGCCATATGCCGAGCGGTTCCGCTCCGTCAACGACGACGGGTACTTCCTCGTGGTACGCGTCGAGAACGGAGGCGCGCTGATGAGGTCGGGCCGGGTGCATCCCGACGGGACGGTCACGCCACCCGTGCCGACCGCGTTCGCTCAGGACTCCTTCCTCGCCGTGAGCAACTCGATGCAGCGAGCCCTCTCCTTCGTCTCCAGCGGCCGACCCGAACACGCCGACCACCAGTACGCACTCGTCGATCTCGTGGCCGGGACCGAACAGGCGATTCCGACGGAGATCTTCGCCGACCTGCCGGCCGACCGGACCGGCATCGTCGGGGCCGCGTTCTCGCCGAACGAACGACTCGTCGCGGTCCTGACCGACTACGGCGACACCCGCGGGTTCCTGCGCCTGTGGGACACGACCACCGGCGTGGTCCAGAGTCGGCTGCTGACCTACGGCGACTACGACCGGCCGGTCCTCGCCGGCCTGCTCGACGACGGGCGGGTGGTCTACCAACTCCGGGACGAGGTCAAGGTGTGGGATCCGGCCAAGGGCCTCGCCGGCGACGAGATCGTCTCCACGACCTACGCCGGAGACCCGGTGCCGGCGACCCGCCTGGTCGCGAGCCAACTCATCGCCACGGACATCGGACGGGTGATCGTGTGCTCCCAGTACGCCCTCAGCCCCTACGACACCAACGGCGTCCGCGACTGCTACCTCCGGGCGCTGCCACCTCGCTGATCGCCGGCGCCTGCGCGTCGACCGCGCCAGAATGGCGGCTCGCGATCTCGACGACACGGGGGACATGGCGTGCCGAACCACGGTGACTGGCAGTTGGGGATCTACTTCGGAGGACTCGAGGGGGTCGTCCCCGACCTGCCGATGAGCTTCGACGCGCTCGCGGCGGCGGCCGAGGCGGCGCTCACCCCCGAGATCTGGTCCTACGTGAGCGGCGGGGCCGGCAACGAACACACCCAGCGCGCGAACGTCGCTGCGTTCGAGCGGTGGGGCCTCATGCCACGGGTCCTGCGGGGGGCGTCGCAACGAGAGGTGGGGGTCGACCTGTTCGGTCACCAGTACGCGACGCCGCTGATGTTGGCGCCCGTCGGGGTCATCGGACTCTGCGAGGCCG
>CALMLJ010000363.1 GCA_937868025.1 uncultured Acidimicrobiaceae bacterium | reverse complement strand
CTCGCGCTGCGCCAGCTGGGCGTCGCTGTCGGCACCGGTGCCGAACGCACCCCACACGAGTGTGGAGGCCGCTATCGCGGCGAGGAGCAGCACCACGAACAACCGGACCCGTCGAGGACGACCCGTCGACACGACGATCCCGCGCCGATCACCGCGGCGACGTTCGGTCAGCCCTGCAGGGGCGACGTTGGTTCGATGACGTCCGGCCAAGGTCCTCGTCCGATGGAAAGGTGGATCACCTTCCCATCGGACGATGGGGACCTCGGTCTGAGGATTCTCGTGGGGGGTTGCGGCGCCCCCCGACGGACTACGGCTTCTCGGAGGACACGACCCAGGTGGCGAAGAACTGCGCCGCACCGCCGTAGGCCTGCCCGAGCGCCGTCTTCGCGCCGTCGATCTGGTGCTCACCGGCAGTGCCGCGGACCTGCATCGCAGCCTCGCCGAAGCGGAGCATGCCCGACGCACCGATGGGGTTGGTCGAGAGCACACCGCCGGAGCAGTTCACCGGGAGGTCGCCGTCGAGCTGGGTCACACCCTGCTCGGTGAGCTTCCAGCCCTCACCCTCCTCGCAGAAGCCGAGGTTCTCGAGCCACATCGGCTCGTACCAGCTGAACGGCACGTACATCTCGACGACGTCGATCTCGGCGCGGGGGTTGGTGATGCCGGCCTGACGGAACACGTCGGCAGCACAGTCCTTGCCGGCATCGGGGGACACCTGGTCACGACCGTTGGCGGTCGCCGGCTCGGAACGCATCGAAGTGCCGAGGATCCACGCCGGCGGCGTGCCCGTGGCTGCCGCGGACGCCTCCGCCGCTGCCTCGCCGGCGAGCACCATGGCGATGGCACCGTCGGAGCTGGGGCACGTCTCGGAGTAGCGGATCGGCTCCCAGAGCATGAACGAGTCCTTCACCGTGTCGTAGGTGATGTCGGGCTCGTGCAGGTGGGCGTAGGGGTTCTTGAGGGCGTTCAGGCGATCCTTCAGCGCCACCAGGATGCCGATGTCGTCGGGGGCGTTCGAGCGCCGCATGTACTCGCGGATGAACGGGGCGAAGTAGCCGCCCGCGCCCGCGACCAGCTGCTGCTGGAACGGGATGGGGAACGAGAGCGCCCACATGGCCTCCGAGCACGACTGCTGCTCCCAGGCGATCGTGAGCACGCGCTCGCCGACACCCGCCTGCACGTGGCTTGCCGCGACGATCGCCGTGGAGCCACCCACCGAACCGGCGGTGTGCACCCGGAGCAGCGGCTTGCCGACGGCACCGATGGCCTCGGCGAGGAACCCCTCCGGCATCATGATGCCCTCGAAGAAGTCGGGGGCCTTGCCGATGACGATGGCGTCGATGTCGTCCATCGTGAGTTGTGCGTCGGCGAGCGCACGGTAGACGGCCTCACGGAGGAGACCGGCGAGGGACACGTCACCACGAACGGCGGCGTGCTTGGTCTGACCGATGCCGATGACGGCTACCCGGTTGCCCATGTCAGGCTCCTTCCAGAACGGCGACGAGGTTCTGCTGCAGGAGGTGACCACTCGTGGCCGTGGCCACTCCGCGGTCGACCTCGCCAGCCATGATGCGGTTGGCCACCTCGCCGAGGCGGAGGAGGCCGGCGGCCATCATCGGGTTGGCGGCCAGCGCACCACCCGATGGGTTGATCGACACGTTGTCGCCCAACCCGAGGGCCTCGACCAGCAGCTGGTGCTGGTGGGTGAACGGGGCGTGCAGTTCGGCGACGTCGATCTTGTCGTTGCCGACGCCCGCCTTCTCGGCCGCGAGCTTCGCCGACGGCGCCGACGTGAGGCTCCGAGCGCCGAAGTTGTGGCTGTCGATGCGGTGATCGAGGCCGGTGATCCAAGCCGGACGATCGACCCAGTTACGGGCACGGTCGCCGGCAGCGAGCACCACGGCGACACCACCGTCGGAGATCGGGGCGCAGTCGTGACGACGCAGCGGATCCGACACGAAGTCGGCGGCCAACAGTTCGTCGACGGAGGGGGAACCCTGCAGCTGGGCGTTGGGGTTGTTGCGGGCGGCCTCGCGGGACTCGTAGGCGATCTCGGCCATGCGGCGCTCGGTGATGAGACCGGCGTCGAGCATCTGGCGGGCCTGGAGGCCGGCCATCGCGATCGCGTCAGGCCACAACGGCTGGTAGTAGTACGGGTCGAGCTGGCGGCTCAGCACGAGCGGCAGGTCGCCGGGCGAGCTCTTGCCGTAGCTGTACACGAGGGCCGTGTCGGCGTGGCCGGACTGGATCTTGACCCAGGCCTCGTACAGCGCCCAGGCACCGTCCATCTCGACGTGGCTCTCCGCGATCGGCGGCCAGGCGCCGACGGCATCGAGGGTCATGACGAAGCTGAACGCCTGACCGGCGAGGTAGTCGGAGCTCCCGGAGCAGGTGAAGTCGATCTCGCCCTTCTGGACGCCGATCTGCTCGAGGGCCCGCTGGATGATCGGCTGGATCAGCTCGACCTCGTTGCGCTCGACGACCGCGCGGGAGTGCGGGTCCTGGGTGACGCTGACGATGGCGACGTCGCGGGGTGCCTTCTGGAAGTCGGCCATCACATGTGTCCCTTCAGGCTCTCGGCGGGCACGTCGGGCTCGTCGATGGGCCGCCACCATTTGATCGATTCGAAGCTCGGAGCGAGCTGGTCGTCGTCGACCCAGACGGGTTCGACGCGCATGCCGATACGGACCTTGTCGTGCTCGATCCCCTGGATCGGCCCGTAGACCGACACGGAGGCACCGTCGAGGAGGACCAGCGCCGAACAGAACGGGGTGGGCGGTGCGTTGGTGCCGAACCCGATGTGGACCACACAGAACGAGGCGACGCTGCCCTTGTGGGGAAGCTCCACCTGCTCGGTGGTGGGCAGGCCCTCGGCGGGCGACATGCCCCGCGGCGGAACGTACACATCGCCGAGCACGGCTGAACGCTCGCCGAGGATCTTCTTCTGAGCGAGCCCGCGGAGGAAGCGGGTGGGCGCCAGGCCGGGGATGTAGTCGTAGGTGATCGACGCGGGGAGTCGGACACGCTGGATGGGCTCGACACCATCGAGTTCGGCGATGGCCGAGGCGTCGATCGCCGGCTGGGACCAGAGGCCCTCGGGGATCACCCCGTAGATGTCGGTGTCGGTCATGCGCTCAGCTCCCGGCGAGTTCGAAGTAGGCGATGTCGGTCACGGCGCCGCTGCGCTCGTCGGCCCAGTGGGCCTTGACGCGGGCACCGGTGCTCACGGCCTCGGGCCCGGAGGCGGCGACGACGTGCAGGATCGCGGTGTCGGCGCCGTCGAGAGTGATGAGGGCCAAGGCGTGGGGGGCGTCGAGCGCCTGCTGCGCGCGGGGCGCCGGCACCCACGACCACGAGGTGATCGTGCCCTCGTCGGAGACCTTCACCAACTCGGTGAGCGGCTCACCGGTGGTCGGGTCGTACTCGACCGGGGGGCAGATGACTCGGCCGTCGACGCCCTTGATGCCGACGACGACCTGCTTGGTCAGCCCGGTGTAGAACGCGCCGATCACCGGACCGGTCGTCCGGTTGAACGGGTACTCGATGGCCAGATCCGCCCGGAGCAGGTCGGCAGGCACCGCTGGTTTCCCCACAGCATCTCCCCTTCGATCATTGCGGTCCGCACAGGTTGCGGCCGACGAGAACATGTCGGGCGGAATATTAGAACAGATTCTAGTTTTGGCAATTCAGCCCTTCGGGCCGTCGGGCGACCGCTGCGAGAACTCCGGGCGGAGGGGGCCGAGCCGCCGGGCCGCGACACAACCGGCCCAGACCCCCGCCGAGTACGCCACGTCGTCGGCGAGGCCGAGGGCCACCCAGGCGGGCAGGGGGAGCGCCGGCCGCCGCTCGCGCCACGTCAACAGTGGGTGGACCACGGCAGCGACGGCGGCGAGGCGACGGACTCGCCGACTCACGAGGCCCAGCGCGAGCGTGATCGGGAACCACGGACGGATCACCGCCCGCGCGAGCTGACGAGCGAACCCGACGTGGCCGCGCAGCACCAGGCGGGCGGAGAGTCTCCATGCGTCCGGCACCTCGCCGAGCCGCTGAGCCATGGCCCGCACCGTCCACCCGGTGAGCCCGGCAGCGACCACAGGACGACCAGCGGCGACTGCCGTCAGCACCGCAGCAGACCACGCGGAGCCACGCACCGGCGGCAACGCTCCGGGATGCCGCGCGTCGAGCACCGCTGCGGAGCGGCCGTAGTCGAACCGGCGTCGCAGCATCGGCCCGAGCGCGGGGCGGCCGACGTGGGTCACGACCGATGCCGGCTCGTAGCGGCACCGCCACCCCGCTTCGGCGAGACGCCACACGAGATCGACGTCCTCCCCGACATCGAGCGCCTCGTCGAATCCGCTCACCTCCTCGAACGCCTCGGCTCGCACGACGAGCGCGGCCGCGGGAACGTAGGACACACGCGTGCCGGCGCGGATCGGCGCCGGATCCGGCCCGAGGTCGAGCGGCGAGTTCGCCGCCTCGAACCGGTCGATCAGACCCGGACCGGTGCGATGGGCGACCCGCGGAGCGACCAGGCCGCACGCGTGATCGCTGAAGTGTCCCACGAGGGCAGTCCAGCAATCAGGGGAGACCTCGATATCGGAGTCGACGAAGGCGACGAGCATCGGACGGGGTTCGAGCGCCCGCCAGCCGGTCATCCGTGCTGCCGCGGGGCCTCCCGAGATCGCCCGCCGCACGACCGCAGCGCCATGACGTTCGGCCACCACTGCGTGCGCTGACGGATCGATCGATCCGTCGTCGACGACGATGATCCGCGTCGGTCCCGATGCAACGAGCGCAGCCAGGCAGCGTTCGAGCGCATCGGGCCGATCCCGGACCGGCACGATCACGGCCGGAAGCGACCGATCCTCGAGGTCCGGGACCGGGTGGGCCATCGCCGCGCCGACCAGGCGGTCGACGAGCTTGCGCTCCGCCGGGCCAGCGGGATCGCATCCCTCCCGACGCCAACGCGCCACGAGGGCTCCGCCCGCCTCACTCAGTCGCAACAGCTTCGTCGGGTCGCCGCCGAGCAGCGCCCGGCCGCCGTGCAGGAACTCGACCGACGGGTCGAGCCGGTACCTCACCTCATCAGACGGTCATGCCGCCGTCGATCGGCAACACGATGCCGGTGACGCCACTGCTCTCGGGCATGCACAACCACGAGATGCCGGCCGCGATCTCGTCGGGCCGGAGATTGCGGCCGATCGTGTGGTGCACCGCGAACTCGTCGATCGACTCGAGCCCGTACAGCCGACCGGACGCCTCGAGGATCGCTGTCTCGGTCGAGCCGGGGGCGATGGCGTTGGCCGTGATGCCGCGCCGACCGAGCTCCAGGGCGAGCGAACGAACCAGACCGACGACCCCGTGCTTCGCCGCCGTGTAGTCGGCGATGGTGGGATTGCCGCGCATGCCGGCGGCCGAGGCGATGGCGACGAACCGACCCCGTCGCGGCTTGGGGCGCTCGAGCATGGCCGGGATCGTCGCCTTGGCGGTGCGCCAGACGCCCGTGAGGTTGATGTCGATGTTGACGAGGAACGCCTCCTCGGAGATGTTCCAGGCCGGATCGCCACCGCCCATGATGCCGGC
>CALMLJ010000362.1 GCA_937868025.1 uncultured Acidimicrobiaceae bacterium | reverse complement strand
CCAGCGCCGACGCCTTCTTCTGCATCCAGGAGATCAACATCGGCATGACCGCCGATGTCGGCACGCTCCAGCGCCTGCCGAAAATCATCCCCGAGGGCGTCGCCCGCGAGCTCGCCTACACCGGCGATCGGATGTCGGCGGCCCGTGCCCGTGAGGTCGGTCTCGTCAACGAGGTGTTCGACGACCACGAGTCGTTGGTCGCCGGGGTACTCGAGATCGCCGAGCGAATCGCGACCAAGTCGCCACTGGCCATCTGGGGCACCAAGGAGATGATCAACTTCACCCGAGATCACTCCGTCGCCGACAGCCTCCGGTACATGGCCGGCTGGCAGGCGGGAATGTTCCAGCCCGCCGACATGATGGAGGAGTTCGGCGCCAAGGCCGACAAGCGTCCCGCCGTCTTCGAGGAGCTCCCGAAGAAAGCGTGACCTTCCCGCCGGACTGCCCGGCGTCGGCCGTCAGGGGGACTCGGGCGACGGTCGGAATCGATCGAGCCGTCGGGCGATGGAAGGATCGATCGATTCGCTGAACCAGGTCGACCGCAGCGCCCTTCTGAATCGCTCGTTGGTCCGGGCGGCTCGATCGATCTCGTCGATGAAGCGCGCAGCGTGCCGAGCGAGCAGGTCCTCGATCGGTCCTGCTCCCAGGCAGGCGAGCGCCTCGTCGGTCGGATCGGGAGCGCAGTCGGCGATGAGGCAGAGGAGGTCGACCACGTTGTCGGCTCCGGTGAACACGCGGTCGTCCACCGCTGGTTTGGCAGTCGCTCTCGACGTCTCGGCGGCAAGCCGCTCCGCCCGAGTGCCGCGATGGGCGACGAATTCGGCCCAGTACCCGACGGCGATGTCCTCATCCTGCACACACAGGACCTTTGCACAACGATGTTCGAAATCCATGCAAGAAGTGATGCCTGGCGTCACTTCTTGCATGGATTTCGCTCGCTCGGACGAACGGCACCGCTCGAGCCGATCGGCCGTTCAATCGTCGATCATCGGTGGCAGGTGCGCCATCGAGAGGTCGCCGAGGCGCACCAGGGTGGCGCTGATCCAACCGCCCATGGCGGAGAAGTGGTCGTCGAGGATGGACCCGTCGGCCAGGCTCTGCTCGTCGAGCTCGTACGACCCCTCGTAGGACACCTCGATCGCATGCTCGACGTCGTCGAGGTCGTCGCCGTACGTCGACTCCAGCGTGGGCCCGCCACGACGAAGTCGCTCGGGACCGATCGGCGGGCTTTCGAGCGGGAGCGCCGCGAGCACGATCTTGGGGTCGGCCTGGGTCGACAGCCGTTGGATTCGCAGGACGACCTCGATGTCGATGTGGGGCGGGTCGACCAGCTCTTCCTCGAGGTACCAGGAGCGGTACGCCGTCTGCGACCACGTGGGCCAGTCGAGGGTGATGTCGCAGCGGATGCGCGGCGGCGACCCCTCGCCGGGGAGCGAGTACGAGGTCTCCCAGGTGAGGTCGCCGAGCAGGACATCGGCCTGGAACCGCTCCTCGAACGCCTGCCGTTCGAGCAGGGCCTTCTCGAGGGCGTCGCGGAGGGCGCCGATGGCATCGGTGAAGACGTGGTCCAACATGTGCCACCAGGCTAACTGGTGCCCTGACGCGCGCTGTCCCGCGGATCCGTCGGGAGTTCGAAGGATCCGCGGGACAGCGGCCGCAGTGTTTCAGTTCGGGGTCAGAGCGATGCGAGGTCCGCAGCGTCGATCTCGTAGAGGCCCGACGCGCCGGCCGTGACCGACGCCGCGAGGCCAGCCGCCCGGGGGACGAGCTGCTCGATGAAGAACGCCGCCGACGAGATGCGAGCCTTGAGGTACGCGACGTCATCGGAACCGTCGTTGAGCT
The DNA here is from genome assembly GCA_937868025.1 of uncultured Acidimicrobiaceae bacterium. The sequence continues at coordinate 2,149 of CALMLJ010000362.1, read as the reverse complement.
CGCCCTGGGCGGCGAGTGCCATGCGAGCCGAGAACCAGCCGCCGGTCACGACGCCGAACATCTCGAGGTAGGGCGTCGCACCCGAGAGAGCTTCCTTCGGGTCGGCGAGGCCGTTCTCGAAGATCCAGTTGGTGACTGCCTGGAGCGACTCGAGGCCGGCCTGCAGCGGCGCTGCGAGCGCCTTCAGCTCGGTGGTGGCTTCGAGTTCGGCGATGGTCGCCGCGATGCGGGCGAAGTGGTCGTTGGCGACACCGCCCATACGCATCGGCAGCTTGCGACCGACGAGGTCCATGGCCTGGATGCCGTTGGTGCCCTCGTAGATCGGGGCGATGCGCATGTCGCGGAAGTGCTGGGCGACACCCGACTCCTCGATGAAACCCATGCCGCCGAACACCTGGACGGCGGTCGAGGTGACGTCCATGCCGACGTCGGTGCACCACGCCTTGGTGACCGGCGTGAGCAGCTCGGCGATCTCGCGCCACTGCTCGCGGAGCTCGGGGTCGGCGTGGCTGCGGGAGAAGTCGATCGCAGCGGCGTTGTAGACGATCAGCGAGCGCATCGCGTCGATCTGGCTGCGCATCGTCATCAACATGCGGCGAACGTCGGGGTGCTGGATGATGAACGCCGGCTCGTGGCTGGCGCTGCCGATCTCCTTGCCCTGCTTGCGCTCCTGGCTGTACTGGAGCGCCTTCTGGTAGGCGGCGTCGCCGATGGCCACACCCTGGATGCCGACGGCGAGGCGGGCGCTGTTCATCATCGTGAACATGGCGCGCATGCCCTGGCCCTCTTCGCCGATCAGGTAGCCGATGGCGCCGCCGTCGTCGCCGTAGCTCAGCACACAGGTGGGGGAGGCGTGGATGCCCATCTTGTGCTCGATCGACACACACGTGACGTCGTTGCGCTCGCCGAGGCTGCCGTCGCCGTTGACCAGGAACTTGGGGACGATGAAGAGCGAGATGCCCTTGGTACCGGGAGGCGAGCCGGGGATGCGGGCCAGCACGAGGTGGATGATGTTCTCGGCCATGTCGTGCTCGCCGAAGCTGATGAAGATCTTGGTGCCCGAGATCTTGTACGTGCCGTCGCCCTGGGGCTCGGCCTTCGTCGTGCACAAGCCGACGTCGGAGCCGGCCTGCGGTTCGGTGAGGTTCATCGTGCCGGTCCACTCGCCGGTCACCAGCTTGCGGAGGTAGACCTCCTTCTGCTCCTCGGTGCCCCAGTGCTGGATGCACTCGATGGCGCCGGTGGTGAGCCCGGGGCACATCGTGAGGGCACCGTTCGCGGCCGTCATGAACTCGAGTGCAACGGAGAACACGGCCTCGGGGAATCCGGCGCCGCCGAACTCCTCTTCGGCGTTGAGGCCCTGCCAGCCGGCGGCGACGAACTTGGCGTACGCATCCTTGAAACCGGCGGGCGTCGTGACGACACCGTCAGCCAGCTTGAGCCCCTCGACGTCGCCGCTGTGGTTCAGCGGACCGAAGACCTCTTGCATGAAGCGGCCCTGCTCCTCGAGGACCGATGACACGGTGTCGAGGTCGGCGTGGGCGTAGCGCTCGGTGGCAGCGAGCTGCTCGATCTCGCCGATGTGGCGGAGGGTGAACAGTGCGTCCTTGATGGGGGCCCGGTAGTCAGACATGGGTTCTATGTTACCCGCGGGTAACTTTCGTGCAAGGTCGCGCGCTCCGGTCGTGGCGGGGTGCTGCCGGAACGCGCACGTGCCCCGGGCCGGAGCCCGGGGCACGCTGCAGTTCGCGGTGACCGGTTGGTCAGCCGAAGGTGTAGGTGACGGTGTACTGACCGTCGACGCCACCGTTGGTGAAGTTGTTCGTGAAGTTCTTCGTGCCCGTGCCGAGCGAGAAGACCGAGCCGCCGCCGATGTCCGGCGGAACGACGACGGCGGGGATCGCCACGGCCGGGAAGGCCACGCCGCTGGTCACGCCGTCGACGATGCCGCCGAGGGCGCCGGAGGACCCGACGCCGACGTAGAAGGCGCTGCCCGTGATGTCGTCACTCGAGATGTTGAACGCGTTCAACAGGTTGGTGAGCGTCGTCGCGAACTGGCCGAAGAAGTTCCCGGTGCCGGTCAACGCCGTGATGATGGTGTTGACGAGGAAGTTGGGATCGGCGGGGGCGTTGGTGTTGGCCAGCGTCG